>NZ_PCYR01000089.1:0-553 GCF_002553805.1 Lactobacillus sp. UMNPBX19 | reverse complement strand
AATCCAAGTGCAGAACAATTAGCAGGTATTATCATTGCCACCGGTTTAGCACAGAATTTAGCAGCTTTGCGAGCCCTTGTTTCAACCGGTATTCAGGCAGGTCATATGGCTTTGCAGGCTAAATCACTAGCTATACAAGTCGGTGCGATGAATGATGAAGTTGAACAATTAGTGGCGCAGCTAAATCAAACTAATCAGATCAACGCAGCGATGGCGCGTCAATTATTACAGAAGATGCGTGATTCACACGCAGAGAACTAAAGATAGGACAGAAAAAATGAAATTTGCGAAAGAAACAATTACATTGTTAGACCAGGTCAATGCACTATATCCTGGATCAGTTGTCTTACGAGGTAACGAAGATGCTAGTGGCATAATTACTCATGATCAAGTATCAACATCAATGTTAGGTACACGACTAATGGTTGAAGTCAATGATGGGACGGCACCTGATTTTTTGGCAACATCAGAATTATTGCTGATGCTTTTGACATTGAACGGGTACCCACAGGTTTATTTTCAATTGAAAGATGATGATGTGGAATTAACGAAC
>NZ_PCYR01000088.1:0-607 GCF_002553805.1 Lactobacillus sp. UMNPBX19 | reverse complement strand
TCGTAATGGCCGGTGGCATTGTGGGCAATAGTATCTGCCCTTAGCAATTGCAGTAGCGGCTTTCACCAATTTCCCCGTTTCTGTTAATGCAACCTTCATTAAATTCACCTCTATTAGCAAATACGCAAGCTAAAAGAGATTATTCGCGGAAGTAAATGTTTTTACGCATTTTCATAAAAATAGCAGCTACTTTTCCACAAAAAAGAGGTTAAGGAAAAATCCGTTCAGATTTCCCTAACCTCAAAGCCGTTTTCTAGCTAATCGTTACGCTTTAAAATAGTGTTTGGCTAACTCTAAAGCAGCACTATCAATAATTGTTTTCCCGTGTTCACGAAGTACTTCGCTAGTAATTGACGTTTGATCGCCATACTCGTACGCCAAAGCTAAATTATCCTTGACCAACTCGGGAGTATTTTCACTCATATAGAAAACCAACTCTAAATAGTAACTATCTTTATAGCGGTAAAGGACCGAATCCAGACCGTTCACATCACTAATCGCGGCCGCAATTCCTGGTAAGCCTTCAAAATCGTTAAGTTTAATTACCTTTGTTTGGGTGTCGTCACTATCGCTGCCATAACTATTAAAGTCTGCCGGATCTGCATCA
>NZ_PCYR01000087.1:0-654 GCF_002553805.1 Lactobacillus sp. UMNPBX19 | reverse complement strand
CTTGGGCGCTGTCGCCCCAATCCCAGACCAAGCTGAGCCAGCTTGACCGCTATCGTTCGCCGCCACTGGGCTCGGGAAAACAAAGGCTTGTTTTCCAAGACGTCAGGCTTTTGGTATTGTCTAGTCTATCAACTCCTTAAAGCCTCCAAGAGGGGCTAATATCGCCTGTAAGGCTCTCTAAGCCCCTCTAAGTCGATTTACCGTTGACAGACAGTTAGATAGCTCACTGTTAGCTAAAATCGCTTAGAACGCAAATAAGAGCCTTTAAAATTAACGTTCAAAAATAAAAAAGTTCGAAGGAGCTAGCGACTGAACTTATTTATTTTTGAATGTTCCAAACTGACGCAAGTCAGTTACGTTTGAGCAACGCGAAATCTGATGCAGGTTTTGATGGGTTTAGCACAACGTCATCAAAGATGACGTGTAAGTGCGCATTTGACATTTTCTTTGGATTTTTTTCATTGCCATTTAAAGCAATGCGCACTTACACACAACAACTAAAGTTGGTTGTGTTATTGTGCTAAAGACTTGTATCAGAAGTCGGCTAGCCGACAACAAAAAAGGTGCTCAAATCGAGCACCTACTTTCCATTCGCTAATTAATCTTGTATCTCGCCAGTCTCTTTGTTTATATCGCCTCTGCCATACTTGCGTT
>NZ_PCYR01000086.1:0-657 GCF_002553805.1 Lactobacillus sp. UMNPBX19 | reverse complement strand
GTCTATCATATTTGTGTTGGTAGTGGCGGCATTATACACGTATTCTCAGTTATCATCTCAGATACTTGATATGAGAAATCCAATGTCTATTGTATGGTTAATTGCATTACTGGTTTGTTTAGCCCCGACAACCATTGGAGCACTTCTTTCAGCTATCGGTATTGCTGGCATGAGTAGATTGAATCAAGCTAATGTTTTAGCAATGAGTGGTCGGGCCATTGAGGCTGCTGGCGATACCGATGTATTACTCTTGGACAAAACTGGGACAATAACATTAGGCAATCGACGTGCCTCAGCATTTATTCCAGTCGATGGCCATTCAGAAAAAGAATTAGCAATTGCGGCACAGCTTTCATCCTTAGCTGATGAGACGCCGGAAGGAAGATCAATTGTTGTATTAGCAAAAGAAAAATATAGCCTTAGAGAACAGAACTTGGACGCAAATCAGGTTAAGTTTATTCCATTTTCAGCACAAACTAAAATGAGTGGTGTTAATTTTGCTGGAGATGAAATTCGTAAAGGTGCTTCGGAGAATATCAAACAATATGTCCTGACAAAAAAAAATAAATACAGCGAAGAATGCCAAATGGCAGTTAAGAGAATTGCTGAACAGGGAGGGACACCTTTAGTAGTATGCAAGAATGGTGTTATTCTTGG
>NZ_PCYR01000085.1:0-670 GCF_002553805.1 Lactobacillus sp. UMNPBX19 | reverse complement strand
AAGGGGTCTGTTTTCTGTTGATATTTCGTTAAGTCACTCTTCACGGCAACATCTGGCTTACCTGTCACTGCTTGCCAATGGGTATAAGCATACGCTCGATTACCCTTGGCATCCGAGTATTGTACGATTGGTGTTTTGGTACTTGGTTCAGGTTCTGTGTTATCGTCATCAGACGTCACATAACTTTGCCAATCATCCTTATCGCCATAAAATAAGTCCAAATCCAAGTCGCCAGCATAACCAGCCAAGCGCCCATATCCTGTGTATTGGCGGATAACAGGTTTACCAAAACTGCCCCATGCCGTGCCATCTTCCCATGGATCTGATTGATAACCTGTATGGGCATTCGAAGCATACTGTGCGCCCCATAAGTCGTTCACATTTGAGACTGCTGACCAGTCGTATTGGTTAATCACACTCTTCGATGTGTAAAGTAAAGGACGTATCCCTGTTGCTTGGTAAACCGTGTCCAGAAATGCCTTGGCATAAGTTGGACCACTGGCAATTGCTTCACCTTCAAAGTCCAGCACTAATAAGGCTTTACCCATGTAACCTTGGATGTTACTCAAAAAGAACTTGGCTTCATCAACGGCACCAGCTCCAGTGGCGTAATGATAAACACCCACCAACTTGTTCAGTTTCATTGCTTGTTGAATTTGTGTATTTGCAA
>NZ_PCYR01000084.1:0-673 GCF_002553805.1 Lactobacillus sp. UMNPBX19 | reverse complement strand
CCAAGAAAAAGCTCGCCCACGCTCAAAGAATACTTTCACGTAGAGAACGCAGAGCCAAAAAAGAAGGACGCTCTTTGTGTGAATCCAAGAACTATCAAAAACAGCGCCTAGCCGTCGCTAAACTGCACGACAGGATTCGCAGACAGAGACAAGACTTCTTGCACGTTCTTTCTACTGCATTAATCAAAAACCACGATTTAGTAGTAGCCGAAGAACTAAGAAGTAAAAATCTGTTAAAGAATCATGCTCTTGCCCAATCTATTTCTGATGCAGGATGGCGGAGTTTCTTAACCATGCTCGAATATAAAGCTGATCTTCATGGCAAAAAGTTTGTCACGATTGACCCAAAATTTACTACGCAAAGGTGTCATACTTGCGGAAACATAATGGGACAAAACGGCTATAAGAAACTTACGCTTAAGGATCGGAAATGGACTTGCCCAGTATGCGGAAGTTATCACATAAGAGATTGGAATGCTTCTGTAAACATCTTAGAAAAAAGCAAAGGTATTTGGAAAAATCCTAAAATAAAAAAAGCAATCTAAATGGACTGCAGTCCGTTTGGCAACTTGCGGACTCAAAAGGCTTTGGTAATTGGGAAAACCGCTGTTTGGATTTTCGCAATTCAAACAAGTTAAGCCTGTATCTAAGCAAATTGGTGAAATAGTTAGCG
>NZ_PCYR01000083.1:0-676 GCF_002553805.1 Lactobacillus sp. UMNPBX19 | reverse complement strand
CTTGCAAGTGTTTTGTAGCTGTTGCTACTGCACTTGGATCATTGCTGTTCTTGGCCTTTTCAGCTTCTGATAATGCATCATCTAACGCCTTTTGCTGACCTGAATCGGCTTCAGTATAGTTTGGTGTCGACTTAGCACTATTGGCAGCTGAAATGGCTGGGTTCAATTTACCAAGATTATCATTCAATGTCTGAGCATCGGTTTCAGCCGTAGTTACATCTGAACTTGTCTTAGCACTGTTAATCTTATCCTTAGCAGCCTTCTTTTGATCGGCTGACAAGTTGGTCAGCTGCTCAATATTTTGGTCAGCTTGATCCTTAGCTGTCGCTAACTTGCTATCACCATTCAAACCGCTTTGAGCAGCTTGCAAGTGTTTTGTAGCTGTTGCTACTGCACTTGGATCATTGCTGTTCTTGGCCTTTTCAGCTTCTGATAATGCATCATCTAACGCCTTTTGCTGACCTGAATCGGCTTCAGTATAGTTTGGTGTCGACTTAGCACTATTGGCAGCTGAAATGGCTGGGTTCAATTTACCAAGATTATCATTCAATGTCTGAGCATCGGTTTCAGCCGTAGTTACATCTGAACTTGTCTTAGCACTGTTAATCTTATCCTTAGCAGCCTTCTTTTGATCGGCTGACAAGTTGGTCAGCTGCTCAATATTTTGGTCAGCTTG
>NZ_PCYR01000082.1:0-811 GCF_002553805.1 Lactobacillus sp. UMNPBX19 | reverse complement strand
CAATATGATCGTAAGGACGTTTGTCGCCTCTTAAACTGGCCTAAGGACGTTTCAGCACCAATGTATGGTTATCGGGTTGGTGAAAAAGAAACGCCAATTTTTATCACTTACCAAAAAGATTCAAAGAAGAAGAGAAATGCCCGCTATCATAATACTTTAGAAAATGGACATAATCTGCGCTGGTATACCCGTACGCCGCGTCACATTGATTCAGATGAGGTAAAACGGCTGCTTAATACAAAAGATATGAAATTACACCTATTTGTTAAGCAAAGTGATGCAGCAGGAAAGGAATTTTATTACTTAGGTACTGCCGATATCCAAAGAGATTCTGTTAAAGAAGAAAAAATAGGTTTAAAGCAAAAGAGTACAGTTGGAATGAATCTGATTCTCAAGCATCCGTTAAATCAAGCCATCTATGATTTGCTTTTTAGTTAAGAATTAAGCATAGTTTAGAATAAATTATAGAAATTCATAATAATTATTTAGTAAATTTTAAGTTGCGAAAATGGAGGATGAGATAAGAGTGAAAATTAAACTAGTCTCCTTAACTGCTCTAGTAGCGTTAGTTTTGACTGGATGCAGTTTTCAAAACAAACCTAATAGAGTTGATGCAGCACATAAATACTATGTTGAAAAAAGTGAAACGCCGAAAAACAATCTTAATGTAATTCCAACATTATTTTTCCATGGTGGACTAAGTAATTATCGTGGAGAAGAGAATATGGTAAAAGCTGCTCAAGAAGCTGGAGTGACTAATTCTGTCATTAGAGCCGATGTAGATGCCAATGGAAAGGTTAAACTGATTGGT
>NZ_PCYR01000081.1:0-868 GCF_002553805.1 Lactobacillus sp. UMNPBX19 | reverse complement strand
ACTGGGTTGTAGATAACTGGAGTGTCTTTACCTGGATCATCTGGAGTTACGGTTGGAGTAGATGGTGTCATTCCTGGAATATTTGGAACTGGTTCATTTGGAGTTACATTAGTTGGATCACTTGGATCTGTTGGGTAAGTTGGCGTTGGTACGTTTGGAATTGGGGTTCCTTCTGGATCAACTGGAACAATCTTACCATTTTGGTTGTAGTTTACAATTACTGTCTTGTTCAAGTAATCCGGAGTTACGGTTGTACCGCCTGCAACTCTTCGATCTGCATGGTAACCATCTACTAATGGGGTATTCTCGTAGCCAAATTTATGACTAGTTACGTTCCAAGCAGTAGTGTTAATAATCTTACCAGTTACATTGTCGAAGGTGATAGTTCTAGTGAAGTCGAAGCTTTGCTTCTTATCAGATGGGGTTTGGTCACCTGCACCAACATAATGAACTGTTTGTGTACCAGTCTTAATCAAACTATTCTTGTCAGTTCCTTCTGGGTATTTAGGACCTTCTGGATCGTTAGGATTGATTGGTTCACCTGGAGTACCTGGCTTATCTGGGGTAACGGTTGTAGTGGTGTGTTCTACGTAGATAGTTACAGTGTTTGAACCCTTAGTAATTTCTGTTGGAATTACTACATCTGGGTTGATTACCTTGTAGCCGGCGTTTTCCAAATCAGTAATAGTTTGACTCTTGTTAAAGTCAACCTTGCTGCCAACATTTTCTTCTCCAGAATTGTAACCATATTTTGGCAAGTCAACCTTATCAGTATTGTCATGAACAGTAACAATTACTGAACCCTTTTCAGTCACTGGGTTGTAGATAACTGGAGTGTCTTTACCTGGATCATCTGGAGTTACGGTTG
>NZ_PCYR01000080.1:0-1016 GCF_002553805.1 Lactobacillus sp. UMNPBX19 | reverse complement strand
TCCAAATGGACTTTTTATTTTCTATCAAGTGTTCAATTTAATTTTACAATCGGCGTTCTGTAATTGGTTATATTTCCACAAGTATGGCCCGTGTAGTGGGAGATAGCAGTCTGCTCTATGATTCTTTACTGTGGATTGAAAAGTACTTTAATTTTCTTGAATATCACGATGATTTTGACAATGGAGAGCAAGAATTTACAGATGAGTTTAAGAAGATTGAAGTTAAGGAGCTTTCATTTACATACCCATTTTCTGATGATGAAGTTTTACACAATGTTAGTTTTTCAGTAAAAAGTGGCGAAAAGATCGCAATTGTTGGTGAAAATGGATCAGGAAAATCTACTTTAGTAAAGTTGTTAATGCGATTTTATGACCCGACTACTGGAGCTATTTCAATTGATGATGATAATTTAAAAGATTTTAATATTTTTGACCTACATAAAAATTTATCAGCTACTTTCCAAGATTTTTCTCATTTTAAGTTAACGCTTAAAGAAAATGTGATTACGGGATATTCATTTAATGAAGAGCGAGTAAATAATGTTTTAAAAGCAGCAGGCCTAGAGAATTTGCTGGCTAATGATCATCTGCAACTAAGCATGATTCTTGCTAAAGATTTTGAAAATGGAACTGACTTATCTGGTGGTCAATGGCAGAAGATTGCTTTAGCACGAGACTTATATGCAAATGGTAAGATTGAATTTTTAGATGAACCGACAGCAGCGTTAGATGCTAAGAGTGAAGCAGAAATTTATGAGCGCTTTTTAAGAGAAAACGACCAAAAGACGATCTTCTTTGTTACGCACAGACTATCTGCAGTTAAGTTTGCGGATAAAGTACTCTTTCTTGATAGTGGAAAAGTTAGCGGCTTTGATACTCATGCTAATTTATTAAATAAAAATGCAAAATATCAAGAAATGTATAACTTACAGAAAAATGCATATATTTAATATTAGAAAAAGTGTCTGGGAAAAAACTAACTTTCAGATACCAAAAGACGATCAATCCAACTCTTA
>NZ_PCYR01000007.1:0-78993 GCF_002553805.1 Lactobacillus sp. UMNPBX19 | reverse complement strand
AAAAAAATACCTCATAATTATTAGATTTTATGTCTAACAATTATGAGGCACTTCATTTAAAGTAAAAATCACATTTATACTGAAAAGTCCTTTATTTTTATGCCGTCTCTACGTTAAAAATTTCGTTTAAATCGATTATTCTAATTATGTTGCTGTCATAGCTATCTAATACAAAACGCCCAGCAGAAGTTCTTTTAATTAGCTGACCAATCTCAGTGCATCCATTTTGATAGGTCAGTAATATATATTCTTTATGAAAAAGTGCATGCTCTAAAATTCTAATAATTTTACTTGGGTCTTGTGCAAAAGTAGTAAGCTTATTAATATTATAATTAAAGAAGTAATTATAAATTTGTTTACTATAATTATTAAGTGACTTTAATAAATTCATATCTCATTCCTCTATACATCCCGAACTTGTGTTTGCACTACGTATTATACGAACAAATGTTTTTGATTGCAAGTGGAATTTATATCTCTTTTCGAAACTCTTGAAATTCCTCGTTTTTTAGTGCAATATATTCTTGTTACTATAATTTTTAGGAGCGAAAATGGCACATCAAGGTTTATTATTAGTTTTATCTGGTCCTTCTGGCGTTGGTAAGGGGACCGTTAAAAGTGCAATGGTGAAGCAAAAAGCTTTTTCATTTGAATATTCTGTTTCAATGACTACTCGTAAGCCTCGTCCAGGCGAAGTTAATGGGAAGGATTATTATTTTGTTTCAGAGGACCGTTTCCAAGAAGCAATTAAAGGTAACGAGCTTTTGGAATATAATAAATATGTAGGCAACCATTATGGTACTCCACTTGCACCAGTACAAAAGATGCTCAATGAAGGTAAAGATGTTTTACTTGAAATTGATGTCAATGGAGCAAAACAGGTTCGCAAGTTAATGCCAGATGGCGTCTTTATCTTTTTGACACCACCAGATTTGCATGAATTAAAACATCGAATTGTTAATCGCGGGACTGATTCTGACAAGGTAATTGCCATGAGAATGAAACAGGCACGTAAAGAGATTTTAATGATGGAAGATTATGATTATGCTGTAGTTAACGATACTGTTGCTAATGCGGTGGATCATATTAAGTCTATTGTTGAAGCTGAACACGTGCGTGTACCGCGAGTAATTAATGATTATAGAAATATGGTTAAGGAGGATTAACAGATGAAAATTACATACCCATCTATTGATAAATTGCTGTCTCGAGTAAATTCTCGTTATTCTCTTTCAGTGTTAGCTGCTAAAAGAGCTCATGAGATTCAAGCAGGCGCTCCATTAGCTTTAAAACACTATAAGTCTGATAAAGCAGTGGGCGAAGCACTTGAAGAAATTGCTGCTGGTAAAGTTACAATTGATCCTGAGCATCGTGAAGATATTGGCTAGAATCTTTTCCTTCATTGTTAATCAATGAAGGTTTTTTAGTAGGTGATAAGATAAATGATTGCGCAAGTTATTGTAGATGTAGCTGCCAAACAAACTGATCGAGTGTTTGAATATCATATTCCAAAGGAATTAACTGATGTAGCTGTTGGATCAAGAGTGGTTGTTCCTTTTGGTCGACGAAAAGTGCAGGGATTTGTAGTCGGAATCAGTGAAACAACTTCTTATACAGGGAAATTAAAAGATTTACTTGTTGTAATTGATGAATTGCCACCACTTACGCCAGAATTAATTGCTCTTTCTAAAACTTTAGCTGATAAAATTTTTTCATATCGAATTACAATTCTTCAATCAATGTTACCACGCGTAATGAAGGCGAATTATCGGAAAATTCTAGTTCCCCTTACAGATGAAATTAAAGAAAATAGTCTTTTTAAAGGTGAACCGCTTGATTTAAATGAAGTTTCTGATCTTAAGACAATTGTAAAAATTAAAAAGCTTATAAAAAATAATCAAGCTAAGATTGAATACTTAGTTGAAAATAAAGCTAGGAAGAAACAGGTGGCTGCCTATCTTTTGACTAAAACAAGAACAGAATATCAGGAGATTTTAGGAGAGATCAGGAAAACAGCCAAAAACCAGCGAGCATTGCTTAATAATATCGTTGAAAAATATAACGAATATCCAAAATTGGGTTCAACTATTGAGTCTGAATTAGGAATCTCAAGTTCTACATTACGAGCAGCCGAAAAAAAGGGATGGCTGTTAAAAAAAGAGCAGGAGATTTATCGAAATCCATTGAAAGATTTTGAATCTAATGCTAGTAAGCATTCGGTTAGATTAAATTCAGAACAGTTAGACGCCTTAAATTCAATTGGGACTAGTATTAAAGAAAAAGAGGCCAAGACTTTTCTTCTTGAGGGAATTACTGGGAGCGGCAAAACTGAGGTGTACCTTCACGCTATCAGTACAGCTCTTGAACAGAAGCGGAATGCTTTAATGTTAGTTCCGGAGATTTCTCTAACTCCTCAAATGGTTAAACAAGTGAAAGAGCGTTTTGGAGATAATGTTGCTGTTTTACATAGTGGTTTATCTGAAGGTGAAAAATATGATGAATGGCGAAGAATTAGGCGTGGAGAAGCTCAAGTTGTAGTAGGGGCTAGAAGCGCGATTTTTGCTCCTTTAAAAAATATTGGTTTAATAGTAATTGATGAGGAGCATGAATCTTCCTATAAGCAAAACGATACTCCTCGATACCATGCCCGGGATGTAGCTCTATTGAGAAGTAAATTTCATAATTGTCCAGTTGTTTTAGGAAGTGCAACGCCTTCTTTAGCAAGCCGAGCGCGTGCTCAAAAAGGAAGATATAAATTATTACGTCTGACTAAACGTGCTAATCAAAAGTCGCTACCTAAAGTGGATCTAATAGACCTAAAAACTGTTGAATTTGCTGGTGGACAGTTTGATCTATCAATTCCCTTAGTAGATGCAATTAAAGAAAAAATAGCTAAAAAAGAACAAGTTATTTTACTTCTTAATCGTCGTGGTTTTGCTAGTTTTATGCTTTGTCGCAATTGTGGCTTTGTTTTAAAATGTCCAAATTGTGATATCTCGTTAACTTTGCATAAAGATACTGGACAGATGCAATGTCATTATTGCGGCCATAAGGAGCCAATTCCAAGAAAATGTCCAAATTGTCAGAGTGAAAAAATAAGATTTTTAGGTACGGGGACGCAAAAAGTTCAAGAAGAACTGGAAACTTTACTTCCTGACGCTAAGATCTTAAGAATGGACGTTGATACTACTAGACGTAAAGGAAGTTATAAGAAAATTCTTGATAGTTTTGGTAATCATCAAGCCGATATTCTCTTAGGAACACAAATGATTGCTAAAGGACTAGATTTTCCAAATGTTACTTTAGTGGGAGTAATTAATGCTGACACAGCATTATCTCTTCCAGATTTTAATTCTTCAGAAAAAACATTTGATTTACTAACCCAAGTAGCTGGAAGGGCTGGAAGAGCTGAAAAAACTGGTAGAGTTATGATTCAAACTTATAATCCGGAAAATTATGCAATAAAACTAGCCCAAAGCCAAGATTACGAGAGATTTTACCAAAAAGAAATGCAGGTTAGATTTCAAGGAAACTATCCGCCATTTTTTTATACTACCTTAATTACTATTACATCAAAAAATGAACAGTCAGCTGCTAAAGAGGCATTCGTAATAAAAAGAAAATTAATGCGGGAGTTACATGCTCCGACTATTATTTTAGGTCCGACGCCAAGTAGTGTAGCTAAAATTAAAAATCAATATTATTACCAAATCTTGGTAAAATATAAATATGAGCCTAAGTTGCATGATTTGCTTCATCAAATTCAAGATGATGCACAGTTAGCACAAAAACGTGGTTTAAATATATATATTGATAATGAACCAGAGAGAATAATGTAAATTTAGAAAGAAGTTGAATCTATGTCATCAGTTATTTTTTTAGGAACTCCAAATTTTGGTAGTGTCGTTCTGCAAGGATTAATTGAACAAGGGTATGAAATTAAAGCGGTTGTTACTCAACCTGACAAGCGCGTTGGGCGTAAACAAGTAGTCCATCAATCTGCTGTTAAAGAAACAGCTTTGAAACATAATCTTCCAGTTTATCAACCTGCTAAATTGTCAGGATCAGAAGAACTTGCAGAATTAATGAAGATTGAACCAGATTTTATTATTACCGCTGCTTATGGACAATTTTTGCCAACGAAGTTTTTGAAGTCAGCTAAAGTAGCTCCAGTTAATGTTCATGGTTCTCTTCTCCCTAAATATCGTGGTGGTGCACCAATTCAATATTCCGTTTTGAATGGGGATAAAGAGACTGGTGTCACCATTATGGAGATGGTGAAAAAGATGGATGCAGGAGATATTTTTGCCCAAAAAGCTTTGACAATTACAGATGAAGATACAAGTGGTACTTTATTTGATAAGTTAAGTGTTTTGGGAAGAGATCTTCTCTTAGAAACTTTACCTAAGTTTATCGATGGGACGGTTACTCGGACTGCTCAGGATGAGGATAAGGTTGTCTTTTCACCTAACATCTCTAAGGACCAAGAAAAGATAAACCTAACCATGACTGCTAAAGAAGCTAATAATCTAATTCGTGCCCTTAATCCTGATCCAGGTGCTTATTTTATGCTTGGTGGAAAGAGATTCAAAGCTTGGAAAGCAAAGCCATTGACTGAAAAGACTAGTTTTCCAGCTGGAACTTTAGTTACTAATAAAAAGAAATTCGTAATTAGTATGGCTGATGGCAGTCAATTAGAGTTACTTGAAGTTCAGCCAACTGGTAAGAAGAAAATGAATATTAAAGATTATCTCAATGGTCAAGGTAGTCATTTTATAATTGGAGATAAGATAATTGATGAGTAATGCAAGAACGGTTGCTTTGGAGACTTTGATTAAAGTTTTTAATCAAAAAAGCTATTCTAATATTGCTTTAAACAATGAACTAATAAAACATGATTTAAAGCTAGCTGATAAGGCTTTAGCTACTAGAATTGTATATGGTACAATTCAATATAAAATATTTTTAGAGTATCAATTAAAGCCATTAATTAAAACAAAACTACGCGATAGTTTTTTAAAGCCGCTTCTTTTAATGTCTGCCTACCAGTATTTTTTCTTAGAAAAAGTACCAGCAAACGCGATTTTTGATGAGGCAAACAAGCTTGCTAAAAAATATAGTAAGAGAAATAGTGGCAGTTACAAGCTGGTTAACGGAATTTTGCGTGCTTTAGAGCGTCAAGGTAAAATTTTGCCCCCAACTAATGATTTAGTTGAATATTTAAGTATTAAAGAGAGTTTTCCTAAATGGTTAGTAGAATATTTATTAGATCATTTTGGTGAAAATGAAACAAAAGAAATTTTAGTACGAAGTAATCAACCGGCTGCTAATTCAATTAGAATGACTACAAAAGAGTCAGACTTTGAAGAAATCAAAGAAGAATTAAAAAAAGATACTTTTAGTTTTGAAGAGTCTAGTCTAACTCCGCATAATTTAAATTTGAATAAAGGTGGAGTAGCGCAAACAGCTCTGTTTAAAAATGGAAAAATTACTATTCAGGATGCTGCTGCTTCACTTGCTGTGGATGCGTTTGACTTTAAGGGGAGTGAACAGGTATTAGATGCATGTAGTGCCCCTGGTGGTAAGACGGTTCAAATCGCTGAAAACTTGACAACAGGTAGTGTAATTGCTTTAGATATTCATGAGAATAAACTAAGGCTTGTAAGAAATGCGGCTGAACGTCTTCATGTTAGTGATAAAGTAAAGACGAAGGCTTTAGATGCACGAAAGGCGAAAGAATATTTTAATCAAGGACAATTTGATAAAATTTTAGTAGATGCGCCTTGCTCGGGCTTAGGGTTGATTAGACGAAAGCCAGAGATTAGATATGAAAAATCACTAAATGATATTAAAAATTTAGCAAAAATTCAGTTAGCTATTTTGGAAAGTGTGAGTGGACTTTTAGCTAATGGAGGAGAATTGGTTTATTCAACTTGTACCATCAGCTATGAAGAGGATGAAGGAGTAGTTAAGCAATTTCTAAAATTGCATCCCGATTTTGAGTTGATGCCAGTTCAAGTAGGAAAGCTTCCTAAGCAAGAAATGGTACGTATTTTTCCAAGTAGTGACGGCAGTGACGGATTTTTTATTGCAAAATTAAAAAAAAACGAGGGTAAATAATTTTGATTAAAACAGCATTTGCTTCAAGTATTGGTAGAGTCCGAGAAACTAATCAGGACTTTGTAAAGGTATTTAAAAATCAAAATAATATTATTATGGGGATCGTTTGTGACGGTATGGGTGGCCATCAAGGAGGAGATGTTGCCTCAACGATGGCAGTTAGTCATTTAGGTCATAATTTTGAAAAAACAGATTTTACTGATCCTGACTTAGCTCAAAAATGGTTAACTGTACAATTAAGGTTAGAAAATGAAACTATCTTGAATACAGCTGATCGTTTTTCTGATCTAAATGGAATGGGCACCACAATAGTTTTAGCAATTGCCTTTACGGAAAAAATCTTAATTGCCCATCTAGGTGACTCACGTTGTTATCTCTATGGAGGTAATGAATTTAAGCAAATTACTGAAGACCACTCTTTGGTCCATGAATTAGTTAAAATGGGACAAATTACCGAGCAACAAGCTCGAAATCATCCTCAAAAAAATATTATTACTGAAACTTTAGGAGTCTCAAGTACTGTAAATCCAGAATTTGATATTCTTGAAGTGCATGCTGGTGATATTTTTTTGCTTTGTACGGATGGATTAACAAATTCGTTAACTGATCCTCAAATTCAACAAATCCTTGCCACTAAAAATCTAAGTTTAAAAGAGCGTTGTAATAAACTTATTAATGAAGCTAATCGTTTAGGTGGTGGAGATAATATTACTGTTTGCTTGCTTGCCTATGTAGAAAAGGATGGTGACAAATAGCAATGGAAAAAGGCCATTTGCTTGGTGGTCGCTATAAGATTATCTCTGTTTTAGGCGAAGGCGGAATGGCTAATGTTTATTTAGCTGAAGATATTATTCTGCAAAGAAAAGTTGCAGTTAAAGTTTTGCGACTAGATTTGCAAAAGGATCCTCAAACTATTCAACGTTTCCAAAGAGAGGCACTTTCTACTAGTGAATTAAGTCATCCGCATATTGTTTCGATTCTTGACGTAGGAACAGACGGAAATTGTCATTATTTAGTAATGGATTATGTGGATGGATCTGATTTGGAAGAATATATCCAACATAATAATCCAATTCTTTTGCCTAAAGTAATTGATATCATGGATCAAATATTAAGTGCCGTTGCATTGGCGCATAAGCACAATGTGATCCATCGCGACTTAAAACCAAAAAACATTTTAATGGATAAAAAAGGCAATATTAAAATTGTGGATTTTGGTATTGCAATTGCTTTAAATCAAAGCACGATGACGCAAACTAATACTGCAATGGGATCAGTGCATTATATGTCACCTGAACAAGCCCGAGGCAGTATGGCAACAAAACAATCGGATATCTATTCTTTAGGAATAATTCTTTACAAATTATTGACTGGTACAGTTCCTTTTACTGGAGAAAATGCTGTTGCAGTTGCTCTAAAGCATTTCCAAGAAAAAACGCCATCTTTAAGGGATAAAAATCCTAATGTTCCCCAAGCTTTAGAAAATGTGGTTTTTAAAGCAACAGCAAAAGATCCACGTGATCGATATAAATCTGCTTTAGAAATGAAAGCAGACTTGGATACGTGTCTTGATCCAAAACGTAAGGATGAGCCGATTTTTAAGCCCGAGCATGATCCATCTACTGATGAAACTATTGTTGTTCCTCCTCTTGAAGGAAGCGTTCATAATAAAGATCATGAAGTGCAAGCAAAGGAAGAACCTAAAGAAGAAAAAAAGAGTCTGTTTAAAAATCTTAAGGGTCATACATGGTGGTGGTTAGGAGCAATAATTGCATTTTGTGTAATTATGGTAATTCTATTCTTTGCTCTTGGTAGAAAAGATATGGTAGATATTCCTAATCTTAATAGGATGAGCCAAACCCAAGCCAAGAAGTCTCTCCAATCATCTAATTTAAAAATTGGAAAGATTACTTATGAATATTCTGACAGTGTTCCAAAAGAAGAAGTAATTAGAACAGACCCTCCGATTGGATCTCAGATAAAAGATGGAGAAAAAGTTAACTTAGTTTTATCTCGAGGTAGTCGTCTTGTTGAAATGCCAAATGTAATTGGAGAGTCTTATTCTCTTGCGCGGAAACAGCTGGTTAAACTAGGCTTTACTGTTACTAAAACTGAAGAATACTCTCCTAGTCCTAAAAACCAGGTTAATGCTCAAGATATTGAACCAGGCCAGGAAGTAAATCCTAATAAATCAACAGTAACTTTGTTGGTTTCGAAGGGGCCTAGTTCGGCGAGTAGTACCCGATCTAGACGAAATACAATAAAATTAAGAGATATCGTGGGATATTCATTGAAAGGTGCCCGAGATTATGCACGGGAACATCATTTATCACTTAAAGTTGAAGAAGAAGACTCAGATGGTAAAAATGATGGTACAGTTTTACGTCAATCCCCAGAATCAGGTACTGACATGAATCCCGGGGATACGTTAACGATAGTAGTAGCAAAAGCCAAGAAAAACAATTCTACTGATACTTCAAGCAGTTCAACTACTACCACTACTGTTACAAAATCTTATACTATTAATTATCCAGGAAGTGCTGATCAAAGCGGATCAGAAAAAACGCCAGATCATATTCAGGTATATGTTTCTGATGATGGACATTCAATTAATAATATTTACAAAGACATGAACATTACTTCTGAACAAACTTTTACCATTTCGTTTAAGTTAAGCAAAAAAAATGGGCATATAAAAATATTGCGAAATGGTGAAACGATTTTAAATGAGGACGTTAATAAATAATGAAAAAAGCAGAAGGAACGATTATTAGTGCTATCTCAGGCTACTATGATGTCGAAATTGATGATAAAGTAGTTAGAACGAGAGCACGAGGAGTTTTTAGAGATCGTAAACAAAAGCCACTGGTAGGAGATAGAGTAGTAGTTCAACTAGATGATCAGGGAATGAACTATTTAATTGAAATATTGCCACGCGTTAATGAAATAGGGCGGCCAGCAGTGGCAAATGTGTCTAGAGTATTGTTAGTAATTTCCGCTGTTGAGCCCGACTTTTCACTTGAATTATTAGATAGATACTTAACATTTTTTGCTTGGAAAAATGTTGGCGTAGTCATTTATTTGTCAAAATCCGATATTACTTCTTCTGAAAGATTAAAAGATATTCAAACTGAGTTAGAATACTACCAAAGAATTGGGTATCCTGTTTTTGAAGATGCAAAAAAACTGGAAAATGAGGTTCCAAAAATGATCGATAAAGATCAGATTTGGACCTTAGCTGGCCAATCAGGTGCTGGCAAGTCAACATTATTGAATAAGCTGGAGAGTGAAGCAAAGCAGGCAACAGGAGCAATTTCAACTGCTTTAAATCGTGGAAAACATACCACAAGACAAGTAACACTATTTAAATACGGTTCTGGCTTTATTGCTGATACTCCTGGTTTTTCAGCTATTGATCTCTTTAAGATCAAAGTTGATGATCTAAGAAATTACTTTTATGATTTAAAAGAAGCAAGTGTAGAATGCAAATTTAGAGGTTGTCAACATATTAAAGAGCCTGGTTGCGAGGTTAAAAAATTTGTAGAAGAGGGTAAAATAGCGCGCAGTCGTTATGAATCTTATTTAAAAATTAGACAAGAAATTTCTGACAATAGAATGCCAGAGTATTTAAAGAAATAGGTGAAACTATGATAGCACCATCAATTTTGAATGCAGATAATATGCATCTAAGTCGTGATATTAAAACCGCTATTGAAGGTGGTATAGATAGATTCCATATTGATATTATGGATGGACACTTTGTACCTAATTTGTCATATGGACCAGAATTGGTAAAAGACTTTAAGCGCTCTTTTCCGTTAACAGATGCTGAAATTCATTTAATGAGTAATGACTTAGAAACAACATTGCCTCTCTTTGTAGAAGCTGGATGTGATCTTTTAGAATTTCATTATGAAGCAACGGATAATCCAGAATATTGGATAAAATATTTAAAAGATCATAATGTTAGATGTGGAATGGCCATTAATCCGTCTACACCAGTACAAAAATTGCAGCCATTTTTAAAAGAATTAGATCAAGTGCTTTTGATGACGGTGAAACCTGGATTTGGTGGGCAAAAGTTTGAAGAAGAGTCAGTTGAACGTTTAGTTGAACTTAAGAATATGATTGAAGCTGAGAATTTAAGTGTTCCAATTGAAGTTGATGGTGGAATTGAGCCTAAGACTTTAAAGCTTACTAGAGACGCAGGAGCCACAATTTTTGTAGCTGGTTCTTACATTTTTAAAAATGGAAGTATTGAAGATCAAGTTATGAAATTGAAAAAAGAAGATAAATGAGAGCAATTGCATTATTAGGTGGTCCAAAAGAAGAATGGCCACATAATTTAGCCACTGAAATTAAAGAAGCAAGTAAAAAAGGCGCCCTAATTATGGCTAGTGATCGGGGCAGCCTTTTTTTATTAGAGTTAGGGATAGTACCTGACGTTGCCTTAGGAGATTATGATTCATTGACTTTTGATGAAAGAGAAATCGTTGAAAGTAAAGTTAAGGATATGCGTTATTCGAATCCAATCAAAGATTTTACGGATTCTGAAATGTTGTTTTATGCCGCATTTATCGATTATCGAGTTGACAGTTTAACGGTATATGGAGCAACAGGAGGAAGAATGGATCATTTTTTTGTTAATATGTATGCTATGCTGAAAGCTCCGTTTGATAGATTTAAAGAAAAAATTAAATTTATTGATAAGCAAAATATTATCCACTTTTTCGGAAAAGGAAAGCACATACTTCCTTACGAAGCTGATTATAAATATTTAGGAATCGGAACTTTGACAGGAGCTAAAAATTTTAGTATTAAAAATGCGAGATATGATTTACAGTCCATTGATTTGCCCGTACCGACAGTTTATTCATCAAATGAATATTTGAATAGGCAAGCAATAGAGATTTCGTGTGAGTCTGGGACATTAATCGTAATCAATAGTCGAGATAAAAAATAAAAGGGATCAAGAAATATTTCTTGATCCCTTTTATTTTTACTTCTTAATTAGACACGTTTAACCTTACCGGATTTCAAAGCGCGAGCGGATACCCAAACACGCTTTGGCTTACCGTCAACAAGGATGCGAACTTTTTGAAGGTTTGGCTTCCATGAACGCCGCACGGAGTTCAAAGCCTTTGAACGCTTGTTACCAAAGACCGTCTTGCGGCCAGTAATAATGTCTTTTGCCATTTGTGCTAAACCCTCCTTTATGTTGTTGTAGTACTTATTTAATTTATCACAGCTTTTAGAATTGTGCAATATTGTCTTTCCATTTTCTTGAAACTAACATTGTTGATATAAAAGTCTGCTGTGTTAAAATAAATTGAGAAAAAATTGTTCTTCGTTAATGGAGGAATACGATGGCTGTTAAAATTAAAACAAAATATGGCTTAATTGATATTTCAAATAGTGTGATTGCTACTGTCGTAGGTGGAGCAGCTACTTCTAACTATGGTGTAGTTGGAATGGCTTCAAAGAACGCTTTACGGGATGGAGCTTATACTATTTTAAACCGTGAAAATTATCGTCGCGGTGTTGTAATTAAAACTAATGATAATCAAATCGTCGTTGATGTATATATTATTGTGGGTTATGGTCTAAAAATTTCGGAAGTAAGTCACAATGTCCAAGATAGTGTAAAATACAATCTTGAAAATCTTTTAGGCATTAAGACTAAGTCGGTTAACGTTATTGTTCAAGGCGTAAAGATTTTAGACGATTAATGCATTCTGGAGGAGTTAATTGTGGTTTTAACTGAAATTAATAGTGATCAATTCAGAGATATGGTTCGTGCAGCAACTCATCGCATGGGCAAGAACGCTGAATTTGTAAATAAATTAAATGTTTTCCCAGTACCTGATGGTGATACTGGAACTAATATGAATTTAACCATTGAGAGCGGCGCAAAAGCTGTTAATGAAAATCTTAGTGAATCTGTTGGTGACCTAACTGAAAGTCTCTCAAAAGGAATGTTGATGGGAGCTCGCGGTAACAGTGGAGTTATAACTTCTCAACTATTTAGAGGTTTTTATAAAGCTACTGAAGGGAAAGATACCCTAACTGCTCAAGATTTAGCTAATGCTTTTGCAAATGGTGTTACAACTGCATATAAAGCAGTTATGAAGCCTGTTGAAGGAACTATTTTAACCGTTGCTCGTGTTGCAGCTGAGGAAGGTAAAAATAAGGCAAACGAAACTGATGATGTCAGCGAAGTAATGAGAGCGGTAGTTGATGGAGCTAAAAAGGCTTTGAAGACTACGCCTGATTTATTACCAGTTTTAAAGCAAGTTGGAGTAGTAGACTCGGGTGGTCAAGGATTAGTATTTATCTACCAAGGCTTTTTAGAGGGAGTTCTTGGCAAAAAGGATAATGATGATTATCAACTAGATGAAGGTGAAATGGATGAGTTAATTAATGCAGCTCACCACCAAGCTGAATCTGCTCAAGTTCAATTATCAACTAGTGATATTAAGAATGGTTACTGTACTGAAATTATGGTTGACCTAACTGCTGATGTTCCAAATAAAGAAGAATTCAATCTTGACCAATTTAGAGAACATCTATCTAACTTAGGTGATTCACTTTTAGCTGTTTCAGATGGTGAAGTGGCTAAAGTTCACGTTCATACAGAACACCCAGGAGATGTTTTTACATACGGCCAAAAATTTGGACAACTAGGTAAAATTAAGATCGATAATATGCGGATTCAACATGAAACTATCTTAGAAAATAACGAAGAACAAGAAGAAAATGTTGATTTTGCAGTTATTGCAGTTGCTTCAGGTCATGGAATCCGTGAATTATTTAAGAGTGAGGGCGTAAATAGAATTATTTCTGGTGGACAAACTATGAATCCATCAACTAAGGATATTATGGACGCCATTACTAAATCCGGTGCTAAAAAGGCCATTATTTTACCAAATAACGGTAATATTATCATGGCTGCTAAGCAAGCTGCTGAAGTTAGTGAAATTCCGGTTGGAATTGTGCCAACAAAGACAATTTCTCAAGGATTAACTGCAATGCTTTCCTTTGATCCAGATGCTTCAGTAGATGAAAATGTTGAAGCAATGTCTGAAGACCTGGATACAGTTAAATCTGGTGAAGTCACTAAAGCAATCCGTGACACTAAGATTGATGATATTGAAGTTAAAAAAGATGACTATCTTGGAATTGTTGATGGAACCATTAAGGTTGATAATCCAGACTTGGTTGATACAACAGTTTCAATGATTGAAAAGATGTTAGATGAAGATAGTGAAATTATCACTATTATGTATGGTAGTGACGCTACTAGAGCAGAAGCTGACGAAGCAGTTAAAAAACTTAAAGCTACTCATGATGATTTAGAATTTGAAGTTCATGATGGTGGCCAGCCAGTTTACTACTTCTTAGTATCCGTGGAATAAAATATGAATAATAAGCAGAGTAAGTTATTTGAACCAGTAACTGAGTTAAAAGGTGTAGGAGCAAAGACAGCTACAGCTTTGGCCAGTCTTGGCATTAATACAATTTATGATTTACTATTTTATTTTCCTTTTAGATATGATGATTTAGAGACAATTCCTCTTGATCAAATTGAAGATGGGCAGAAAGTCTTATTAAAGGGAATGGTGGTAACAGATCCATTTGTTAGCCGATTTGGTTATCGAAAAACAAGGCTCAGCTTTAAAATAAAAATTGATCATGACATTATCATGGTCAATTTTTTTAATCAGCCCTGGTTAAAGGATAAAGTGGAATCAGGTAAGGAAGTTGCAGTATATGGGAAGTATCAAGTAGCGCGACAGTCATTAAGTGGCTTTAAATTAGTAGCTGAAAAGAAAGATTCAGGTTTTGCTCCTATTTATTCTGTCAATCGTCATTTAAAGCAAAATAAGCTGCAAAAGTTAATTGATCTTGCTTTAGAGGAAGCTATAAATGAAGTTGGAGAAACAATCCCAGCTTCTATAAGAGAAAAATATCGCTTGCTTTCTGATCGCGTTTTGGTAGAAAAAATGCATCATCCAAAAAATGGAAATGAGGCAAAGATAGCACGCCGAAGTGCTATTTTTAGAGAATTTTTTCTTTTTCAAATGCAACTTGCTCAACTTCTTTCCCAAAGAAATGAAGATGCACCTGGAGTAGAAAAGAAATATGATTTAGCTGCTGTCAAAGAATTAATTGAAGAAATTCCATTTGAGTTATCTGATGATCAAAAAAAAGTGGTGAATGAAATTTTTGCTGACCTTCATTCTAAAAGACAAATGCGAAGACTACTGCAGGGAGATGTGGGTAGTGGTAAAACCGTAGTAGCAGTTTTTGCAATTTATGCAGCTGTTACTGCGGGCTATCAAGCTGCATTAATGGTGCCAACAGAAATTTTAGCGCAGCAGCATTTTGCTAAGATAGATGAATTACTGAAGCCCTTAGGTGTGCGAGTTGCCTTATTGACGGGAGACACTAAGGATTTAGAAAAGAAAGAAATTTATCATGAATTAGCTGATGGAACAATCAATGTTGTGATTGGGACCCATGCCTTAATCCAAAAAGATGTTCATTTTAAAGATCTAGGCCTCGTTATAATTGATGAGCAACACAGATTTGGAGTAAATCAAAGAAATACGTTGATTAAAAAAGGTGACGCACCTGATATCCTAGCGATGACGGCCACCCCAATTCCTCGTACATTGGCATTAACTGTATATGGAGATATGGCTGTTTCTGAAATTAGACACTTGCCCAAAGGAAGAAAGCCAGTAGTTTCCTCATGGGCAACCTCTAACAAATTGAGAGAAGTTCTTGATTTGATGCGTTCACAGTTAGATAAAGGTTTTCAAATTTATGTTGTAACTCCTTTAATTAGTGAATCAGAAAAAAGTGACTTAAAAAACGCTGAGGATTTACAAGCAAAAATTGCCCATTACTTTAAAGACAAAAATGTTGTTTTGCTTCATGGACAGATGAAAGGCGATCAGAAAAATGAAATTATGGATAGCTTTGCTGCCGGCAAGATTAATATTTTAGTTACCACAAGTGTAATTGAAGTTGGTGTTGATGTCCCGAATGCAAATATGATGGTGATCTTTAATGCTGATCGCTTTGGTTTAAGTCAATTGCATCAGTTGCGAGGAAGAATTGGCCGGGGGCAAACACAAAGTTTTTGTGTGTTTGTGAGTGATCCTAAAACAGAAATTGGTAAAAAGCGAATGAATATTATTACCTCTACCAGTAACGGTTTTAAATTGGCAGAAGAAGATTTAAAACTACGTGGTGAAGGAGATGTTTTTGGAAAGGCTCAATCTGGTTTACCGCAGTTTCAAGTTGGAGATGTAGTAAATGACTATAATGCCTTATTGACTGCTCAAAAAGAGGCTCGTAACCTAATTAAGTCTGACCCAGCTTTGGTTAATACAGAAAATAAATTTTTACAAGAAGTGCTAAAATATAAGAAAGATTTGAATAATAATTAGAAATAACCGGAGTGAATATGAAAACAATTGCAATTGATGCCATGGGAGGAGAAAATGCTCCTAAGGCTATTGTTGATGCCGTATTAAAAGCAAAGCCAAAATTAAAAGATACAAAATTTGTTTTATTTGGGGATGAAGAAAAGATTAATGAACTAATTCCCACTGAGCAAAAAGATAGAATTGACGTTATTGCAACTAGTGAAGTTATTGTTGATAGTGACGAGCCGGTAAAAGCAATTAGACGTAAGAGAGATTCTTCAATGGTTGTTGCTGCTAACTATGTAAAATCAGGAAAAGCAGATGCCTTATTTTCACTCGGAAATACGGGTGCGCTCTTAGCTTGCGGGATTTTTATTATTGGCCGAATTAAAGGTGTAGAACGTCCAGCTTTAATGCCAACTCTTCCCAGTGCTAAAAGTGAAGATGGCTTTAATATTATTGATGTTGGCGCGAATGCACAAAGTAAGCCTGAATATTTAGTACAATGGGCACAAATGGCTAACTTTTATGCTCAAAAAATTAGAAATATTAAAAATCCAACCGTGGCTTTATTAAATAATGGTGCAGAAGATGATAAAGGTGATCCGCTCCACCAAGAGGCTTATAAGCTTCTTAAAGCAACTGATCTTAATTTTATTGGTAATGCTGAAGGAAATGATTTAATGGAAGGTAAGGCTGATGTGATTGTAACAGATGGTTTTACTGGAAATGCGACTCTGAAGGCAATAGAAGGAACTGCAAGCGTAATTTTACGTCTGCTTAAGGATTCTTTGCTAAATAATGGCTTACGTCCTAAGGTGGGAGCCTTATTAGCAAAGCCAGGACTTACTGCATTAAAGAAAAGATTTGATACGGCGAGATATGGGGGAGCAGTTTTACTTGGGGTAAATGCACCTGTTGTAAAGACGCACGGTAGATCGAATATCCGTCCTATTTACTACACTTTATTACAAATTGATAAGATGTTGAGTCAAGATTTGGTTGGCGAATATAAAAAATACTTTAGTGAATCTCACTAGACTTTAATATAAAAATGCCTTAGAATTAAACTAAACTTTTTTGGAGGTTAAAAAATGACCGAAGAGGAAATTTTTAATAAAATTGCTGATATGATTTCAGAACGCTTTAGTATTGATCGTGATAAGATCACTAAAGATTTAAATTTTCAGAATGATTTAGATGCAGATTCAATTGATTTCGTTGAGTTAGTAATGGATCTAGAAGATATATTTGGAGCCGAGATTCCAGATGATGATGCAGAAAAATTACAAACTGTTGGTGAAGCAGTAGAATATATTAAGAGTCACCAAAATTAAAATTTTAATCATTGAAATTTGAGAAGATACTGTCATTTTTCATTTACTTTTATAAAAGTTGTTGAAATAGCAGTATCTTTTGTTTATAATAATGACATTAAATTGAAAATCTAATTGACTTTTAATAATGTCGTAAGGTTTGAGAGGAGAATGGCCTTTGGAAAAGCAAAGTGATCTTTTATTAGATATCGAACACTTGCATACCGCATATCGTTTACACGGTAAGTTTTATGATGCCGCTGATGACATTAACTTAACCTTGAAACGAAATGAGATTTTGGCAGTTGTTGGAGAATCTGGTTGTGGTAAAAGTACAATTGCTTCAAGCATTATTGGTTTGTATGACCACAAAAATACGAAAGTAACTGGCGATATTTTATACAATGAATTAAACCTAGTTAACTTAAATGAATCATTGTTTAATAAAATTCGTGGTAATAATATTGGGATGATTTTCCAGGATCCATTAGCATCTCTTAATCCATTAATGAAGGTTGGAGATCAAGTTGCTGAGACACTTTACTATCATACTGATATGGATGAAAAAGCTCGTCATGCACGCGTAATTGAACTCTTTAATCAAGTTGGAATGCCTCGTCCAGAAGAAATGTACCAGATGTACCCACATGAATTGTCTGGTGGTTTACGTCAACGTGTCGTAATTGCAATCGCAATTGCATGTAAGCCAGAAATTATTATTGCTGATGAACCAACTACTGCTTTGGATGTTACTATTCAGGCACAAATCTTAGATTTACTTAAAGAAATTCAAAAAGAATCTCATTCAGGAATTGTTTTAATTACACACGACTTAGGTGTTGTTGCTGAAACTGCTGATCAAGTAGCAGTTATGTATGCAGGGCAAATTGTTGAAAAAGCAGATGTTAAAACAATTTTTGAAAATCCTCTTCATCCATATACACGCTCACTTTTACACTCTATGCCACAAACAGATGATGAAAGTGAAGACCTACATGTGATTCATGGAACAGTTCCTTCATTGATTAACATGCCAAGAACTGGGGATAGATTTGCAGCTAGAATTCCTTGGATTCCAGCTAGTGCTCATGAAGAGAATCCTAAGGTTCATGAAGTTGAACCAGGACATTTTGTAAGATGTACTTGCTGGCAAAGCTTCCATTTCCAAGATGAAGAGAAGAAAGGATAGGAAATTATGGCCGATGAAATAATCGAAATAAAAAATTTAAAAGTTCACTATCCAATTCGTTCTGGATTTTGGAATAGAGTTACTGGATATGTCAAAGCCGTTGATGGGATTAATCTTTCAATTAAAGAAGGAGAAACCTACGGTCTAATTGGAGAATCAGGTTCCGGTAAATCAACTACTGGTAAAGCAATTGTTGGTGTAGAAAAAGTAACTAGCGGACAAATTTTGTATAAAGGTGTTGATGTTACTAAAGCATCAAATCGTAAAAAACTTAACTACAATAAAGATGTTCAAATGATTTTCCAGGATTCAATGTCGAGTTTAAATCCTAGAAAACGAATTGAAGATATTATTGCTGAACCTATTAGAAACTTTGAAAACTTAACAACCGATGAAGAAAGAAAACGAGTTCAAGAACTCTTAGATATTGTTGGTATGCCTAGTGATGCTATCTACAAATATCCACACGAATTCTCTGGTGGACAACGCCAAAGAATTGGGGTAGCACGTGCCGTTGCTACTCATCCAAAATTAATCGTGGCTGACGAACCAACATCAGCTTTGGACTTATCAGTTCAAGCCCAAGTTTTGAACTTTATGAAGCATATTCAACAAGAATATAACATTGCATACTTATTCATTTCTCACGATTTAGGTGTTGTAAAACACATGTCAGAAGATATTGCTATTATGCACCGTGGACGTTTTGTAGAAATTGGTAAACGTGATCAAATTTACAAGAACCCAATGCATATTTATACTAAACGTCTACTTTCCGCAATTCCTGTTGTTGATGTTGAAAATAGAGAACAACATAAGGAAGACCGTCAACGCGTAGAAAAAGAATTCTTGCAAGATCAAGATAAATGGTATGAAAAAGATGGTCGTGTATTACCACTTCAAAAAGTTGGCGATCGTCATTTCGTTGCATTACCTAAAGATATGATTCAACAAGAATTGAAGGAGGGAGAATAGGTATGTGGAAAACGGTTTTACGTCGAATCCTGATTATGATCCCCCAGTTACTTATCTTGAGTTTACTAGTCTTTATTTTGGCTAAAATGATGCCTGGTGACCCATTTACTGGAATGATTAATCCGAATTCAGACCCTAAGGAAATTGCAAGATTAAGACAGGAATATGGATTGAATGATCCGGTATGGGTTCAATATACTCGCTGGCTTGGAAACATGTTCCATGGTGATTTAGGTCAATCATATATTCAAAAGGTGCCAGTAACTTCTTTGATTTGGGACCGTGCGGTTAACACTTTTTGGTTGTCTTTAATGACTGTTGTTTTAACTTATTTAATTGCAATTCCATTAGGTGTTACAGCCGGTCGTCACCAAGATGAATGGCAAGATCACGGAGTACAAATTTTTAACTACATTACTTATGCTGTACCTCCGTTTGTTTTCTACATTTTAGGTATTTGGCTATTCGGATTTACTTTAGGTTGGTTCCCAATTTCTGGTTCTGTAAGTGCAGACGTTAACCCAGGTACTTTTGCTTACTTCTGGAGTAGGTTCTATCACTTGATTCTACCTTCGATCCTTTGTTCTTTAATCTCCACTACAGCAATTGTTCAATACTTAAGAACTGGTATTGTTGATAACAAAGTTGAAGATTATGTAAGAACTGCACGTAGTAAGGGTGTACCTGAAAATGTTGTTTTCAATAAACATATTTTAAGAAACTCACTTTTACCAATTGCTGCTTTCTTTGGTAATACTATTACTGGATTACTTTCTGGTTCAATGGTTATCGAATCAGTCTTCAGTTATCCTGGTATGGGTAAGTTATTCCTTGATTCTATCGGTCAACGTGACTACTCAACTTTAACTGCCTTAATTTTATTATTTGGTATCTTAACTTTAGTTGGTAACTTGTTATCTGATATTATCATGAGTATTATTGACCCAAGAATTCGGATCAAGTAGGGAGGAGTAGTAAATTATGGCTAAAGATAAAAATACATCGAAAAAAGATCAAAATGCTAAAACCTCTCTACCACCATCTGGATTTAAGATCATTGTACGTGAGGTTTGGCGTGATAAGGTAGCATTTGTTTCATTCTGTATTATTGTAGCTATCTTATTATTCACTTTTGTTGGTTCTTTATTCTTAAATAAGAGTCAAGTAACAGAGATTAATATTGCAGAAGCATATTATGCTTGGGGTGAATCCGGTCATGTATTTGGTACAGATGATGGTGGCCGTGATATCTTGAAATTACTAATGATGGGTGGACGTAACTCTATTTTGATTGGTCTATCTGTCACTGTTCTTTGTGAAGGTGTCGGACTTTTAGTTGGTTTGTTCTCAGGTTACTTTGGTGGGGTAACTGACGCAGTTATCATGCGTATAGTTGATTTCATCCAAATTTTGCCTCAATTCCCAATCATTATTGTTTTAACTACTGTTATTCCTAACTACAATGCTTGGACTTTGGTATTATTGATTTCTATGTTTGGGTGGACTTCAACTGCAAGATATTTCAGGGCGTTTGTTTTGTCACAGAGAGAACGAGAATATGTTTTGGCTTCCAAGACTTCCGGTTCTTCTAACTTAACAATTATGTTCCGTGAAGTTTTGCCTAACATTACTTCAGCTTTGGTAATTGATGTCGTATTAATGATTGCCGGAAACATCGGTATTGAAACTACTTTATCCTTCTTGGGATATGGATTACCAACCACTACACCATCCCTTGGTACTTTAATTGGATTTGCTAATGATCCAGTTAATGTTACTACCCGTCCATGGCTATGGATGCCAGCAACTATCTTGTTATTGGTCATTTCCTTAAGTATTAACTACGTTGGTCGTGCTCTTCAAAGAGCCGGGGATGCTCGTCAACGTGAAAATTAAATTTGATTATTTAAACATTAAAAGCAACTCATAATTGAGTTGCTTTTTTGTATGTCTTTGTATAAAAACGATAGAATGTAGGAGATATTTATATTATAAATGGGCATAAAATAAGTTTTTTATGGTAAAAATAATAGCGAATAAACATTGATCTATCAAGGACTTGTAGCAAAATACTCAAATATAAATTAAAAAATATTAAAAATAATTGAGTAAAAACGTTGTATTATGAGTTTGATGATGATAATATTAAATCATCAACTTGTCCCAAATAGATGGAGGAATATAACTATGAAGAAAGCCAAACTATTTGGAAGTTTAACTTTACTTTCTGGTGTTGCTTTAACATTAGCAGCATGTGGTAACAATTCAAATTCAAAAGTAGATAACCCAACTAAGAACTTTAAGTCAGCTACTCCAAAGAAAGCTGTTAAAAAGGGTGGTACGGTAAGTGTTGCACTTGAATCTGATACACCATTTACTGGTATCTTTTTAAATGAACTTTCTGATACTCAGAATGACTCTGATGCTATGGCACCTGCTAATGAAGCGTTATTTGATACTGATGATATTTATCAAATTAATGACAAAGGACCAGCTACATTAAAATTAGATAATGATAACAAAACTGCTACTATTAAAATTAAAAATGGTGTTAAGTGGTCAGATGGTAAGCAAGTAACTGCTAAGGATGTTGAATATTCTTACGAAATTATTGCTAACAAGGCAACTAAGTCATCACGTTATACTGACTCACTTCAAAATATTGTTGGTATGAGTGAATACCACGATGGTAAATCTAACACTATTTCTGGTATTGAAATGCCGGATGGTGAAAATGGAAGAACCGTTGTTATTCACTTCAAAGAAATGAAGCCAGGTATGAAGTTCAGTGGTAACGGCTACTTCTGGGAAGCTGCAGCTCCATATCACTACTTGAAGGATGTTCCATTTGATAAACTACAATCATCTGATCAAGTAAGAAAGAAGCCACTATTCTTTGGTCCATATAAGATGAGTAAGGTTGTACGTGGTCAAGCAGTAACATTTGTTCCTAACAAGTACTACTGGAGAGGTACACCAAAATTAGATAAAGTAACAATTCAAGTTTTGAACCCTAACTCAGCTTCTCAAGCTATTAAGAGTCATAAGTATGATATTGCCGGTGTAATTAATACTCAATGGAAGAACGTTGCCAATACTGACAATGTTAACTGGATCGCTCATATTCCTTTGTCTTATAGTTACCTAGGTTTTAAGGTAGGTAAGTGGGATGCAGCTAAAGGCGAAAACGTAATGGATAAGAATGCAAAAATGAATAATAAAGCATTACGTCAAGCTATTGCTTATGGTATGAATATCTCCGCTGTAAACAAACGTTATACCAACGGTTTGACTTTCCATGTTCCAACTTTAGTTCCAGCACAATTTGGTAAGTACTTTGATAAAAATGTTAAGGGCTACGATTACAATATCAAGAAGGGGAATGAAATTCTTGATAAAGCTGGATATAAGAAGAAGGGTAAGTACCGTGTTCAACCAAACGGTAAGCCTTTAACTATTCATTTTGCAGCTATGAGTGTTGACTCTACTCAAGAACCAATTATTCAAAACTATATCCAACAATGGAAGAAATTAGGTTTGAATGTTAAGTTAACTGGTGGTCGTTTGATGGAAATGAACTCCTTCTATGACAAGGTCCAAAATGATTCTAAAGACGTAGATATGTTCATGGGTGCATGGTCATTATCTTCAGAACCATCACCAAATGACTTATACAATGCAAAAGCACCATACAACTTTAGTCGTTTTGTAACTGCTAAGAACACTAAGTTACTTCAAGAAATGGATTCACAAAAGTCATTTAATACTAATTACCGTGTTAAGAAATTCCATGAATGGCAAAAATATATGGATGATGAAGCCTACGTTGTTCCAGTATCTAACAGTTATAGTATTGATGCAGTTAACAGCAAGATTACAGGTTATTCATCTAAACCATCAGCAGCAAACAGCTTATGGTATAACGTAGGAATTGCAAAATAATATTAGATAAATTTCTTTATAAAGATCGTCTTAAGTGACGGTCTTTTTTTTATTTAAGTTGTTTTAATCGTTTTCAGTGCTAAAATTAAACATATCAACTTGTCCAATATTATTGGAGGAAAAATTAATGAAGAAAGGCAAATTAATTGGTACATTAACTTTGCTTTCAGGTGTAGCTCTAACTTTAGCAGCCTGTGGTAATAGTAATAGCAATAATACTAGTCATCCTAATTTCAAGGAGTCAACTCCTAAGAAGACGATTAAGGATGGTGGAAATGTCAGCGTTGCTGTAGTTACTGATACACCGTTTACTGGTATTTTTAATGATGAATTGTCTACTAACAATACAGACTCAGAAGTAATGCAATATGGTGATGAATCATTATTTGCTACAAATAATACCTATAAATACGTTAAGGGTGGAGCAGCAAATATTAAAATTAATAAAGATGCTAAAACTGCAACCATTACCATTAATCCTAAAGTTAAGTGGTCTGATGGACAACCTTTAGTTGCAAAAGATTATGAATACGCCTATGAAATTATTGCAAATAAGGCAACACATTCTCAGCGTTACACTTAAAGTTTAGCTAATCTTGAAGGATTAGAAGAATACCATGATGGGAATTCTAATACTATTTCAGGTATTGAAATGCCAGATGGAGAAAATGGTCGTACAGTAGTGCTCCACTTTAAAGAAATGAAGCCGGGTATGACGCAAAGTGGTAATGGATATATTTGGGAAGCAGCAGCTCCATATCATTACTTAAAAGATGTTCCATTTGATAAACTTATTTCAAGCAATAAGATCCGTAAGAATCCATTGTTCTATGGTCCATATAAAGTAAGTAAAGTGGTTCGTGGACAATCAGTTTCATGGGTTCCAAATGAACATTACTATAAGGGTAAACCACACTTAAAGAAGATAACTGCTTCAGTAATTACTCCAGCTTCAGTTGCTCAATCAATTAAGAGTAATAAATTTGATGTAACGCAAGTAAGTAATTCTCAATGGTCAAATATTAAGGGTGCTAAAGGAGTAAACTTTATTGCTAATATTCCACTTTCATATAGTTATTTAGGCTTTAAAGTGGGTAAATGGGATGCAGCCAAAGGCGAAAATGTGATGAATAAGGACGCAAAGATGAATAATCGTTCTCTTCGTCAAGCTATTGCCTACGGTATGAATGTTGACCAAGTTTATAAGAGATACTCATCAGGTCTTTCATTTAGAATTCCAACTTTAATTCCAAAGCAATTCGGTGATTACTTCGATAAGAATGTTAAGGGTTACACTTATAACATTAAAAAGGGTAATGAACTATTAGATAAAGCAGGGTATAAGAAGAAGGGAACTTACCGTGTTCAACCAAATGGTAAGCCTTTAACTATTCACTTAGCTGCCATGAGCGGTAGTAAAGTTCAAGAGCCAATCATTCAAAATTATATTCAACAATGGAAGAAAATGGGCTTGAACGTTAAGTTAACTGGTGGCCGTTTAATGGAAATGAATTCATTCTACGACAAGGTTCAAAATGATTCTAAAGATGTAGATATGTTCATTGGTGCATGGTCACTCTCTTCTGAACCATCACCTCAAGACTTATACGGCGCAAAGGCACCATTTAACTACAGTAGATTTGTCACTAAAGAAAACACTGACTTGTTAAACGATATTGATTCACAAAAGGCCTTTAATAATAGCTACAGAGTTAAGAAATTCCACCAATGGCAAGCTTACATGGATAAGGAAGCTTATGTTGTGCCAGTTGCTAATAGCTACAATATTTACGCAATTAACAATAAGTTGACTGGATATTCATTAGAGCCATCTAAGAGTATGGGTGGCGGATTCCCTAACTGGTACTACGTTGGCTATGCAAAATAAATAAAAATTATTTAAAAGTGCGACTTATAGTAGGTCACGCTTTTTCTTTATCTTTTTTTAATAGGTTAAAATAGGTATAATTAAAGGGTTAAAGAAAGGAAGCAACTATGGTTTCAGTAGCTTTTAAACAAAATTTAAAGAAAAAATACGGAATAAAATTTAATAACGAAAAATTGCTTGAAGATGCATTTACACATTCTTCTTACGCTAATGAGCATCCCGGAAGAAAGGACTATGAAAAATTAGAGTTTCTTGGTGATGCTGTTCTTGAATTAGCGGTATCTGATTATCTGTATCGTCATTTTCCCAGATTAAATGAAGGGGAATTGACAAGAATGCGATCTAACATTGTTAGAACAGAAGGATTTTCTGAATTTGCCATTGAATGTGGATTCCCAGAAGAAATTTATTTGGGTAAAGGAGAAGAAAAAGCTGGCGCTAGGAAGCGGAAGACACTTCTTGAAGATGTGTTTGAAGCTTTCAATGGTGCACTTTTCTTAGATCAAGGAATGCCGGCAGTACAGCACTTCTTGCATTTAACAGTGTATCCATTAATTGCTGAAGGAGATTTTAATGCGTCACGTGATTATAAAACTGAACTTCAGGAACGTTTGCAGGTAAATGGACCAGTTAAAATTGAATATCAAATAATATCTGAAGATGAATCAAAGCCATCTTTTAAAGTTCAGCTACTTGTAAATGGTGAAAAAGTTTCAGAGGGACAAGGACGTAATAAAAAAGCTGCTGAGCAGCAAGCAGCTCAAGCTGCATTAGATAAAAATAAATAAGAAAAGGTGATTCTGTGCCACTACAACAATTAGTTTTAAATGGTTTTAAGTCTTTTGCTGATAAGACGACAATTAGATTTAATAATGGTATTACCGGTATCGTTGGTCCAAATGGTAGTGGGAAAAGTAACATTACTGAAGCAATTCGGTGGGTAATGGGTGAAGGATCTGCCAAGTCTTTACGTGGTGAAAATATGAAAGATGTTATTTTCGCTGGTAGTCAAATGAGAGCTCCAATGAATCATGCTGAGGTTGAGTTGGTTTTTGATAATCGTGATCACCAACTTGCTTATGATAATGATGAAGTGGTCGTAACGAGAAAGATTTTGCGTAACGGCGAAAGTGATTATCTTTTAAATCATCATCCAGTAAGATTGAAAGATGTTAGGACACTGTTTATTGAATCAGGGATGTCATCTGATAGCTTGGGAATAATTTCTCAGGGGAAGGTCGATGAAATTCTTAATTCTAAGCCACAACAGCGTCGAGGAATTTTTGAAGAGGCTGCCGGCGTCCTTCATTTTAAGCAGCAAAAAGAAATTGCACTCAAGCAATTAGACAAAACTAATGCTAATTTAATTAGAATTAATGATTTGGTTAAAGAATTGGAAGGTAGAATCGAGCCGTTACATGAACAGAGTTCTTTAGCAAAAGAATATAAATTTCAGAAGGAACAGCTTGATCATAATTTAAAACAACTTTTGGGCTTGGAGATTGAAAGTCTAAATGAAGAGAAGAAGGCGATTGCTAAGAAGGCGGCAGCAAATCAAGGGATTTTAAATAAGCTTGATGACGAGGTTAAACAATCCCAAGCTGATTTAGAAGAAAAACGTAAGCAATCAAATGAGCGCCATGCTGAAAAAGATGAAAAGCAGCAAGATTTATTATCTTTAACACAAAAAATTGCCAATCTGACTACTGATCTTCAAATGCATCAACAATCTCGAGAATATGATGTTGCTACTCAAAAGGAATATAATGCACAATCTAAGGAGCTAAAAGAGCGAAAAAAACGTTTATTGAGCCAGCTTGAAGCTAATGAAAAAGATCTAAACAGTCAAAACCAAGTCCTTGCTAATTTTGTAAAGAAACAAAAGAATTTAAAGCAGGAACTTAAGCAAGGTCCCGAGCAGTTAAATAATCAATTAGAAAAGGTTCGCTCTGATTATATTCAAACTTTGCAGGATCAAACGAGTAATAATAACGAGATTGTCTATTTAAAAAATGAGCTAACTCGTAGTAAAAAATCGAATGATAATCGCCAGCAAGAGGTTGAAGAACAATTAGGTGAAGCTCAAAAAATTCTTGCACAATTAAAAAAACAAGGTCAGGACCTTGTTTTAAAGAGAAAACAATTAAATGAAACTATTGCAACTCTTGATAGAAAAATTGCTGAAGAGAGTAAGCTTAAGGACCAAAGTGAACAAGCTTACGTAAAGGCTAGAAATGATTTACAACAGCTTTCTGCACAAGTAGAAGGCTTAAAGAAAATTAGAGATAGACATGAAGGATACTATTATGGGGTTAAATATGTTTTAAACCATCAAAGTGATTTTCATGGAATTGTAGGGGTTATTGGGGAATTAATTTCTTTTCCAGCTGAATTAGAAGCCGCTTTGTCAACGGCTTTAGGTGGTGGCGTTCAAGACTTAGTTACTATTGACCAAAGTAGTGCTAGGGATGCCATTAATTTGTTGAAGCAAACTCGTACAGGTAGGGCTACCTTTTTACCTCTAGATGGATTACGTCATAATGAGATTGCTGTCTCCACTTTAAAATCCTTACAAAGTATTGAAGGATTTAAAGGCGTGGCAGCAGACTTAGTAACATCAAAAACTGAGACTGATATTTCTAATGCTATCTCTTACCTTTTAGGAAATGTTTTAGTGGTAGATACTATTGATACGGCTTTGCGTGTTCAACGCAGAATTGGACGATATTATCGAATTGTGACGCTGGACGGAGATATTATTAGTCCTGGAGGAAGTATGACTGGTGGGACTAGAAATACAAGAAATAATTCTCCTCTGGCCACAAATGCTGAGATTGATAAATTAACCCGGCAAATTAAGATAGGGAATGTAGAATTTACTAAACTAAAAACAGCCCTAAACGAATTAGATCAAAGATTAACAGAGTTACAAACAGAGCTAGAAGCTAAAAATACTGATTTAACTGCCTTAAATCAAAAAATTAGTGAGCAAGCTATTAAGTATGAAAATGAAGAAAAAGAAGTTCAAAGGCTAACTCAGTTAAATGATTTACAGCAAAAGGCTCAACTTGAGAAGAAGCAAGAAGAAGCTGAACTTACTAGCCGTCTTGAAAAAGAGCAGGCTAAAAAGAAGGAACTTGAAGAAGTTGCTCAAACACAACGAGCAAAAATGGATCAATTAAAGACTGAGTTGACCGATTTTGATGAAGCTTATCAAAAATTACAAGCAGAATTAAGTAACTTAAATTCCGACTTAGCGGTAGTAAAAAATAAATTAGAAAATATTACTACTAAGAAATCCGAATTGGAAGAACAGCTTGAAAATACCAATTCCAGACTTAAGGATATTGAAGAAAAAATTAAAGCTTTGTCATTGTCTCAAAATGGACAAAGTGAGTCAGAAATTGAAGAGCAAGTTGCTAAGCTAAGCAAGCAGAAAAAACAAATGCAAGAGGCTTTAGCTGAAATAAATAAAGATTTAGGTAAATTTGATGCTCAAATAAATAATCTTGATCAAGTTGCTACGAGAAATTATAATTTGCGTAAAAATACTGCTGCGGAGCAAGAAGAGTATTCTGCAAGGCTAGGAGAACTTAAGTCCCAGATTAATCAAAAACTTGGTATTTTAAGTGAAGAATATTCCTTAACTTTTGAAGCAGCTTTGCAATTATCTGAGGGACAAAATACAACAGATTTGCGTAAGAAATTAGAACGTGAAGTTCACCTACATAAAATGTCTTTAGAAGATATTGGTGAGGTTAACTTGAACTCTATTGAAGAGTATGAAGATGTTAAAACGCGTTATGATTTCTTAAATGGACAACAGAATGACTTGCTAAAGGCTAGAAAAGATATCGAAGAGTCAATGTCTAAACTAGATGATGAGGTAAAGAGTAGGTTTAGCGCAACCTTCCACCAGATAGAAAGAAGCTTTGCAAAGATTTTTCCAATTATGTTTGATGGTGGTCATGCTAGATTAGAGTTAACTGATCCAAAGAACTTACTTGAAACTGGAATTGAAATTATTGCGCAGCCACCGGGTAAGAAGTCCCAGAAGTTAACGCTTCTTTCTGGTGGAGAAAGGGCATTAACTGCAATTACTTTATTGTTTGCAATGCTTCAAGTTAACCCAGTACCATTCTGTATTCTAGACGAGGTAGAAGCAGCTTTAGATGAAACAAACGTTGATCGTTTTGCTCAGTTTTTGAATCATTATGATATGAAAACTCAATTTATTGTTATTACACACCGTCGTGGAACTATGCAGAAAGCAGATAATTTGTATGGAATCGTAATGCAAGAATCAGGTATTTCAAAAGTGTTATCTGTATCGTTAAATGAAATTAAGAAAGAAGTGAATTAGTAGTGGGATTATTTGATAAAATCAAGAAATCTCTTTTTGGTCATAAAGATGAAGAACAAGAAGAAAGTAAAAAAGAACTAACTGAAAATTCAAATGAAGAACTTCAAGAGCCTGAAGAAACCAATGAAGCTGAAGATATTCAAAAAAATGAAGAGGTTGTAGAGCCTAAGTCAGAATCTTCTGAAGATGAACATGAAGAAGAAAATGAAGGAGTTAAGGAGACTCCAGGCTGGAGTGATGCCGGAACTGCTTTTGAAGAAAAACAAGATGAAGCTGAAAAAACTGAAGAAACTGAAGAATTTCAAGAAGATCAAGAATCATCTAATTTAAAAAAAGAAGAGGAAAAGCCCGAAGAAACTGAATCTTCTGAAGAGAGCTCTGAAGAAGTAACTACAGAAGATGAACAGGAAAGATATGACAAAGGGTTAGAAAAAACCAATCATTCTTTTGGGGCACGTCTAAATGCATTTTTTGCTAAATTTAGAACAGTTGATGAAAACTTTTTTGATGATCTTGAAGATTTATTAATTGAATCTGACGTCGGTTTTGAAACTGCTGAAGAATTAACTGATTCTTTAAGGGATGAAGCCAAACTCCAAAATGCAAAAAGCCATGATGCATTAAAGCAAGTCATAGTTGAAAAATTAGTCGATATTTATGATAAAGGCGGGGAAGGTGAAGATTCTAAATTAGCTGATGATCCTTCTGCAAAGCCTAATGTTTATCTTTTTGTTGGTGTTAATGGAGCTGGAAAAACAACAACAATTGGTAAATTAGCTAAGCGAATTAAAGACTCGGGCAAGTCTGTCATGATGGTAGCGGCCGATACTTTTAGAGCAGGTGCTGTAGAACAATTGGTAGAATGGGGTCGACGTGATGGGGTTGAAGTAATCACTGGTCCTGAAAAAGCTGATCCGGCTTCTGTAGTTTATGATGGTGTTAAAAAGGCTAAAGAGAGAGGAATTGATTTCTTATTAGTGGATACTGCTGGTCGTCTTCAAAATAAGGTCAATTTAATGAGCGAGCTTGATAAAATTAAGCGAACAATAAAAAAGATCCTGCCTGATCAACCAAATGAAGTCCTTTTAGTCCTTGATGGCTCAACAGGTCAAAATGCCCTACTACAAGCAAAAGACTTTGATAAAACTACTAAACTTACAGGGCTAGTTTTAACTAAGCTTGATGGCTCATCTAAAGGTGGAGTAGTATTAGCAATTCGAAATGAAATGGATTTACCGGTTAAATTAGTTGGTCTTGGAGAAAAAGTTGATGATTTAGCAAACTTTGATGCAGAAAAATTTGCAATTGGTCTCTTCCAAGGATTAATCTAATAATAGGCAAAGCTACAATTAATATATAAGGAGTAAACAATGAAGCATTTAAGTGCATGTACAACTATTTTAGTTGGAAAAAAAGCATCAATTGATGGATCAGTAATGATTTCACGTAATGACGATACTGCAGGTGCAATTACGCCACAAAAGTTTATTATTGAGCCAGCTGTTCATGGTGAAAAAGGACGTAAAATTAAATCTTGGCTTAATAAGTTTGAAATGGATCTTCCTGAAGATGCTCAAAGAGTTCCAGCAGTTCCAAACGTTGACTATAAAAAGTTAGGTTATTATGACGAAAGTGGTATCAACCAAAAGAATGTTGCTATGTCATGTACTGAATCAACTTATGGTAACGAAAGAACATTAGCATTTGATCCATTGGTTAAAGATGGTTTAGATGAAGATTGTATGCAGACTGTAGTTTTGCCATATATTGATTCTGCAAGAGATGGTGTAAAACGTCTTGGTTCCTTAATTAAAAAATATGGTTCACCTGCTGGAAACTCAGTTTTGTTTGGTGACAAAGACGAAGTATGGTACATGGAAATTGTTACAGGACACCACTGGGTTGCTCAACGCATTCCAGATGACTGTTATGCAGCAACTGGTAACCGTGTTGCTATTCAACAAGTTAACTTTGATGATCCAGATAACTTTATGTGGAGTGAAGGAATTCAAGAATTCGTTGAAGAACATCACTTAAATCCTGATCATGTAGGTTGGAATTTCCGTCACATTTTTGGAACTTATACTGAACAAGATCGTCACTACAACACTAGTCGTCAATGGTATATCCAAAAACTTTTCAACCCAGAAATTGAACAAGATCCTGAGGATCCAGATATTCCTTTCATTAGAAAAGCTTCTAAGAAATTGACTAAGGAAGATATTGAATTTGCACTTGGTTCTCATTATCAAGATACTCCATTTGATCCGTTTGGTCATGGAACTGAGGAAGAGAAGCATCGTTATCGTCCAATTGGTTTAAATAGAACTCAGAACTCACATATTTTGCAAATTAGAAGCGATGTTCCTGAAGAAATGGCTGGTATTATGTGGTTATGTATTGGTGGACCAACATTTACCCCATATATCCCATTCTTTGCTAATATGAATGAAACTGATCCATCATTTAACAATACGTCAATGACCTATAATAAAGATGATGCATGGTGGTACTATAAATCTCTTGCTGCTTTAGTTGAAAGTCATTATCCTCAATTTGTGCAACTTGACACTAAATATCTTGAAGAATTGAATAGATACTACCGCGGTAGAGTTGAAGAAATTATTGAAAATGCTAAAGATTTAAGTGGTGAAGAATTAACCGACTACTTAACTCGTGAAAATCAAAAGACTGTTGCTCATACTAAGAAAGATAGTGAAGAATTAATGGGTCAAATGTTTACTGATGCAATTAAGATGTCTAAGTTAACATTTAAAATGGATCCAAATCTTTAATTAAAATATTCGTATACAAGAAGGTTAGGAAAAATTGCCTAACCTTCTTTTTTGAAATTAATTAAGCTAAAAGTCTCTTAAAACTACATAGCTATTATTTTAGAAATACATTTTTTTTGCTATACTGGTTCAAGGTGAGACAAATGGATGAACTTGAAAAAAATGAAAGATTAGGCGATTTATTTGCCTACTACGGTCCATTATTAACAAAAGGACAACAAGAGTATTTTGAGGATTATTATTACAATGATCTTTCTTTAGGAGAAATTGCAGATAATCACCATGTCTCTCGACAAGCTGTTTATGATAATTTGAAACGAAGCAGCCGTGCTTTAGAAAAATATGAAGATAAACTTCATATGAAACGTGATTATACTCAAATAGAAGAAAAAATTACTGAGGCAGTATATGCCCTTGAACATGGCAAAATTAATCGAGCTCAGATTGAACTTTTGAAATTATTAAGACAAATGGGAGTAGAATAGTATGGCTTTTGAAAATTTAAGTGAAAGACTTCAAAAAGCATTAAAAAATTTAACCGGTAAAGGTAAGATCTCAGAAGCGGATATTAATGACGCTAGTCGTGAAATTCGATTGGCTTTATTAGAAGCGGACGTTAACTTTAAGGTTGTAAAAGACTTTATTAAAAAAATAAAAAAGGAAGCTTTAGGTAAAGAAGTCCAAGATAGCTTAAATCCAGGACAACAAATCATCAAAATTGTTGATGATGAGTTAACTAAAATGATGGGAGAAGAGGCTGTTTCTCTTAATAAATCTCCGCATATTCCAACAATCATTATGATGGTCGGTTTACAGGGTACTGGTAAAACTACTACTGTGGGTAAACTTGCAAATTACTTAATGAAGAACGAAAAAGCTCGTCCATTGTTAATTGCAGGTGATATTTATCGTCCAGCTGCTATGGAGCAGTTAAAGCAAATTGGCCAACAATTAGACGTACCGGTTTATAGTGAAGATAACCAAGATGTAGCAGAAATTGTAAAGCATGGTCTTGAAGAAGCTGATAAAAATAAAAATGACTACGTCTTGATTGATACGGCTGGGCGTCTTGAAATTGATGAGCAATTGATGGACGAATTGAAACGTGTAACTGAAGTTGCTCATCCTGATAATACTTTATTAGTTGTTGATGCAATGACAGGTCAAGCAGCTACACAAGTAGCAGAAGGATTTAATAACGACCTAGATCTAACTGGAATTGTTTTGACTAAGCTTGATGGAGATACTCGTGGTGGTGCGGCACTTTCTATTCGTGCTGTCACTGGTCTTCCAATTATCTTTACCGGTCAAGGTGAAAAATTAACGGATCTTTCTACTTTCCATCCGGATCGAATGGCTTCACGTATCCTAGGTATGGGTGATATGTTGACCTTAATTGAAAAGGCTCAGCAAGATTACGATGCTAAAGAAGCCGAAAAGATGGCTGAAAAGATGCGGGAAAATACTTTTGATTTTAATGACTTTATTGATCAAATGGAGCAAGTTCAAAAAATGGGTCCTCTAGATCAAATCATTAAAATGATCCCTGGATTGGGTAATAATCCTGCTCTTAAAAATATTCAAATTCCGGAAAAACAAATCGATCACATTAAGGCTATTGTTTATTCAATGACCCCAGAAGAGCGTGAAAATCCTGATATTCTTAATCCATCCAGAAGACGTAGAATTGCTGCCGGTTCTGGTAGATCGATCGCTGAAGTTAACCGAATGATTAAACAATTTAAGCAATCAAAAGAAATGATGCAAAAGATGACCAAAGGTGATATGGGTGAATTGGCTAACTTACCAGGAATGAATTCACCAATGGGTAAGATGGCGATGAGATCAATGAATAAGCGCTTTAAGAAAAATAAGAAGAAACGGATGAAGAATATTAAGCGTTATCGTTCAAAATAATTTTCAACTGTTAAGGAAAAACCCTTTACACATATTTTTCTATATGCTATATTATTTAAGTCAAGAAATTTAGGAGGAATTAATTAATGTCTGTTAAGATTCGTATGCGCCGTATGGGCTCAAAGAGAAAACCTTTTTACCGTATCGTAGTTGCTGATTCACGTATGCCACGTGATGGCCGTTTCATCGAAGAAGTTGGTTACTACAACCCACTTACTAACTCTGATGAAGTTAAGCTTGAAGAAGACAAGATTTTTGAATGGCTTGAAAAAGGTGCTCAACCATCAGATACTGTAAGAAGCTTACTTTCAAAAGCTGGTTTGATGACTAGATACCACGACGCAAAGTACGGTAAGTAATTTACTATTGCAATTAGAAGTTTGGGAAAGCTCTTCCCAAACTTTTTTATTTAGAAAGAATAAGTTCTATGACTGAATATTTTGAAGTTGGAAAGATATTGTCTCCTCATGGATTAAAGGGAGAAGTTAAGGTAAATGCAACAACTGATTTTCCAGAGGAAAGATTAGCTACAGGAAGTAGATTGTTTATTAAGAATAATAAACAGTATGAAGAATTAATTGTAGAAAATACTCGACGCCATAAACAATTTTATTTAGTTAAATTTGAAAAGATTGATGATATTGATCAAGCTGAAAAAATTTGCAGTAAAGAATTATATGTAGCAGAAACAGATCAACAAGAATTACCTGAAGGTAGCTATTACTTTAAGGACATCTTAAATTGCCCGGTCTATGATGCTGAGACTGGAGAAAAGCTAGGAGTATTAGAAAATATTGAAACTCCTGGTGCTAATGATATTTGGGAGATAAAGCCAGAAAAAGGAAAGAGTTTTTGGATTCCAAATATTGAATCAGTAGTTAAAAAAGTTGATCTAGCCAATAAGAGAATAGAAGTAACTTTGCTTGAAGGATTACGAGATGAAAATTAATGTTTTAACCCTTTTTCCAGATATGTTTACTCCTTTGCAGGTATCAATGTTGGGAAGAGGTCTAGAAGACAAAAAATGGGAATTAAACTTAGTTAATTTCCGTGACTTTACTAGCGACGTACATCATCATGTCGATGATACTCCTTATGGAGGTGGAGCTGGGATGGTACTTCAAATTATGCCAATAAAAAAAGCTCTAGATTCTTTAAATAATAAAGGAAAAGTAATTATTACTGCTCCACAAGGAAAAACTTTCAATGAAAAAATGGCCCAAGATTGGTCAAAAGAAGAAAATTTAACTTTTATTTGTGGTCACTATGAAGGTTTTGATCAGAGAATCTATAATTTGGCTGATGAAACAGTATCAATTGGCGATTACGTCCTTACTGGTGGAGAATTACCAACAATGAGTATGATTGATGCTACTGTTCGTCTCTTACCGGGGATTTTGGGAAATTCTGCTTCTCCAGTAGAAGAAAGTTTTTCACACGGTCTTTTAGAATATCCGCAATATACGCGTCCTGCTGATTTTGAAGGTCAGAAAGTCCCTGAAGTATTAACATCGGGTAATCACCAAAAAATTGCTGAGTGGCGTCATAAGGAAGCCTTACGAGCAACATATCTCTACCGTCCTGATATGTTAGCTGACCGTGAGTTAACAGATGAAGAAAAGAGAATGCTTGAAGAAATTAAAAGTGAAAAAGAGAATTAGTATTTACAAGCATTTTTCTATTTGGTAAACTAGTCGTTGTGGCATAAGCCACTGATTTATGGGTATTCCGCTGGCACAAGGTGTTGATGAATGCCGTAGAAGGAGAGAAAATAATGGATCCATTAATTCAAGAATTAACTAAAGAACAATTACGCGATGATATGCCTGACTTTCGTGCAGGTGACACTGTTCGTGTTCACGTACGTGTTGTAGAAGGTACTCACGAACGTATTCAGATGTTCGAAGGTGTTGTAATTAAGCGTAAGGGTGCTGGTATCAGCGCAACTTACACTGTACGTAAGATGTCATCAGGTATTGGTGTTGAACGTACTTTCCCAGTAAATGACCCACGTGTTGCTAAGGTTGAAGTTCTTCGTCACGGTCGTGTACGTCGTGCTAAGCTTTACTACTTACGTGAACGTCACGGTAAAGCAGCTAGAATTGCTGAAAAGCGTCGCGGTTAATTCAATTAATCAAGACAGTATTAAAAGCCATCTCGAAAGAGATGGCTTTTTTTTGTAGATAAAAAAAGAGTTTCAAAAAAAGAAACTCTTTTTGATTAATAAAATGTAATGTGATTTAGTGGCCAGTAGCGCATCTTTACTACTCCCACAATTTTACTTCGTGGAATTGTTCCAATATAGCGACTGTCTTTAGAAACGCTTCTATGATCTCCCATTACAAAATAAGTATTAGCAGGAACTTTATTAGTCTTTTGCATTTCTTTTAGTTGCTTTGAGGTATAAAATTGACGATAATTTTGAGTTTTAGCTAGAGAACTCAGAGTGAAATTTTGTGTATTAGTATATTTAATACCTGAGATTCCGTCCTCTCCATTGTCAATTAATTTTTGCCCAGCCTTTAACCATGGTTGATTAAGTTTTTTACCATTAATATAAATTTGATTATTTTTACTTACAATGGTATCTCCCGGTAACCCGATTACTCTCTTAATATATAGGGCTCCTGGCTCGTCAGGCGCATCCACAATTACAATGTCACCTTCTTTAATCTTAGCATGCCGAAGGGCAATTACACGATCGTTATTTTCAAAAGTAGGTTGCATTGAAATTCCAGATACAGTTAAATTGGCAAAAACATATTTATTTAGTACAAAGAAGATACCAAAAAATATGGCTACTAGGATTAGTACCTGGAGAATCCACTGACCCCAGCTTTCAGATTGTTCTTGTTTCTTCAATTTTTTCACCTTGTTTAATCTATTTCAACATAAAGTGTAACCTTAAATTAGCATTTTGTCGATTAAACAAAGAAGATGAAAAATAATTTTAAGTTTAATTTATATAATTAAATAGGAGATAAAGGTCTTGAAGAGGTCGAAAATTTTAATTTAGCTTATAATGAAAACAACAAGAGCAATCATAAGAAGGGAGTAAAAAAGATGCATGAGTATTCAGCTGGTAGTATTGTTTATCGTATTAAAAATAATAAAATAGAATTTTTACTTGTCCAAAGTAGACTTAACCGAACTTGGGGCTTTCCAAAAGGGCATCTAGAAAAGGATGAAAATAATGTACAGGCCGCTCAAAGAGAGGTCTATGAAGAAGTGGGACTAAAGCCAGATTATGATTATGATTTTGAGGAAAGTATTACTTATAAAATTGCCCGGGATCGATTAAAAACTGTAACATTGTTTTTGAGTAGATTTAACCCGGATCAAAAAATAGAACTACAAAAAAGTGAAATTGGAGATTATAAATGGGCAACTTTAGCAGAAGCTAATTACTGTTTAAATTATAAAGAATTGAAAGAATTATTGAAGAAGGCACAGGAATATATTGAAAATGAAATATCCAGATAAACTCTTAGCTGAAGTTAAGGAAAGATCAAAGGGGATGAAATTAGAAGGAATTAATTTTGGTGCTGGTCCAGTTCATCCCAAGCTTATGATTGTAGGAGAAGCGCCAGGAAGAGAAGAGATAGAGTCGCTAATCCCGTTTCACGGTGCGTCTGGAAAAGAATTAATGAAATCTTTAGCCTCAATCGATCTTAAACGAGAAGATGTGTATATAACTAGTGCTGTCAGAAGCCGTCCTTATAGTATTAAGCACACATTTAGTAAAAAAGAAAATAAAGAAGTAATCAAATATCCTAATCGAAAACCGACTAAAAAGGAAATTTTGGCACATGCACCATTTTTAGATTATGAAATTAAGTGTGTTAAACCTAAAATCATTGTAACAGTGGGTACTACGGCTCTAACAAGATTGCTAGATGATAAATATGAAATTAGTAATGTGCATGGAAAAATTATTGAAAATACCCCAATTTTAGAATTAAACGATAAAAAAGATGGTTATATCTGGTCTAAAGAAAAGTATATCGTTGTACCACAATACCATCCTGCAGCAGTTTTTTATAATAGAAAATTAGCTGAAGTAATCGCGCAAGACTGGTTAAATGTAAAACCGCTAATTAAATAGCAAAAAATGGTAGGAATGACACTTCCTACCATTTTTTAATCAATATTATTACGATATAGACCTACAACTTTACCTAAAATTTGAACCACAGGTAAAATAATTGGATCCATTGTATCGTTTTCTGGCTGCAGACGGTAATAACCGTCTTCTTTGAAAAATCTTTTGACAGTTGCTTCGTTATCTTCAGTCATAGCGACAACAATTTCACCATTATTAGCACTAGATTGTTTACGAACAATGACATGATCACCATTTAAAATTCCAGCATTAATCATTGATTCGCCATGCACACGTAACATGAAAAGCTCGCCAGCGTCATTTTCGAGATCAGGAGGAAGAGGGAAATACTCATCTATGTCCTGAACGGCTAAGATAGGTTGACCGGCAGTAACTACGCCAACAACAGGAATATCTTTAGGTTTAATTCCCAGAGCTTCTCGACCTTTTTCAGTTACTTCGATTGCTCTTGGTTTAGTGGCATCTTTTAAAATATACCCTTTCTTTTCTAGGCGTGCTAAGTGACCGTGAACGGTTGAAGTAGAAGAAAGATCCACTGCGCTACAGATTTCTCGCACTGTAGGAGGAAAAGCTCGTTCTTCAACAGTATCGTAAATAAAACGTAAAATTTCTAGTTGTTTATTTGCATGTGGTTCAGTCATAATTTTTTCTCCATTTACTTACTTATTAGTATTCTAACAAAAAAATATTATCTCGGCAAACAGGCGTTCTTAGTAGTTGAGTCTTTTTTTATTGGTATAATTAAGGTAAACTAACATTGCTTAGTGAGGTGTTTATTATGGACAAAAAAGAAGAAGAAAAATTAATCAAGCGAATCAATGAATTAACTAAAATTAGTAGAGAACGTGAATTAACTCCTGATGAGTTAGAGGAACGTAAAAAATTAAGATCTGTTTTTCTAGAAAACTTCCGTGCTGGATTTAGACAACAATTAGAGGATACTGTAGTCATTGACAAAGATGGTAAAGAAGTAACCTCAGAAAAAGCTAAAGAGGCACAACGTCGTAAAGGATTAAGAAAAGATTAATATTTTACTTTAAAAAATACTATTTTTTTGGTATGCTGAAAAAGTACATTAATTTTTGGAGGTTTTTGGGAAATGAATTTAGGTTTAGCAATTTTTCTTATTATTATCGCATTATTAATCGGTCTTGTTGGCGGATTTTATGGTGCTCGCGCATACATGAAGAAGTATTTCCAAGACAATCCTCCTATTAGTGAAGATATGATTGCAGCTATGATGGCGCAAATGGGACAAAAACCATCTGCTAAGAAGCTTAATCAAGTTATGAATATGATGAAGCATCAACAACAAAAATAGTAGCTTACTTTACTAATATTTGGTAATAGACAGAGGATCGTATTCCTCTGTTTTTTGTATATGGTGGGGTGAAAAATGAATATTTTTAGCAAATTAGGGTGGTTTTTTAAGCAAGAGAAGAAAAGATATATTATTGGTATTAGTTTTTTAGCTTTAACTTCAATTGCCAATTTAGTCCCACCTAGAATTTTGGGGCTGATGGCTGACCAGCTAGATAAAGGGTCAATTAGCTGGGGTGAGTATGGTGCCTTAATTTTAGCTGTCATTGCTGCAGCCATAGTCTTATATTTATTGCGCTACTTTTGGCGTAAGCAAATTTGGGGTGGAGCAGCAGAGTTAGAAAGACAAATGCGATCCCGCTTATTCAAGCATTTTATGATAATGGATAAAACTTTTTATCAAAGGCACCGCACCGGGGATTTAATGGCACATGCGACTAATGATATCAATTCCATTCAAAATGTAGCTGGAGATGGAGTTTTGACTTTAGTTGACTCTTTGGTTACTGGTGGAACTACAATGATTGCGATGATTATTTTTACCGATTTTAGGTTAACTATTATTGCCCTTTTACCACTTCCTTTTCTTGCTTTAGGTGCTTGGAAGTTAGGAGCTAAGCTTCATTATAGTTTTGACAAATCACAAGCTGCATTTTCACGTTTAAATAATAAAACTCAAGAATCAGTTTCCGGAATTAAAGTATTAAAAGCCTTTGGTGAAAGTGAGCAGGATTCAGCTGCCTTTAATAAGATGGTAGATGATACCATTCAAATCAATAAGAAAGTTTTTAAATGGGATTCAATGTTTGATCCATTAGGGACATTAATTATTGGAGCAACTTATGTAATTACAATTATCTATGGTGGGTTACTGGTATCAAATCGTACTTTATCAGTTGGTCAATTGGTTTCCTTTATTGCTTATATTTCTAATATGGTATGGCCGATGTTTGCAATTGGTTATTTATTCAATATTTTAGAGCGTGGATCAGCCTCTTATGATCGTGTTGAACGTCTATTATATGAAAAACCTCAAATTACTGATGAAAACGCTGATCAAAGCTTAACAACTACAGATATTCAAGGTGATTTAAAATATGAAATTAAATCCTTTGCCTATCCTGATGAAAAAGAAATACCAGTTTTGCAAAATATTAATTTTACATTAAAACCAGGACAAACATTAGGTTTAGTGGGAAAAGTTGGATCCGGAAAGACCACTATTATTGAGCTTTTATTAAGAGAATTTGATCAATACCAAGGAAGAATAAGCTTAGGTGGTCATGATATTAGGAATATCCCTTTAAAATTACTTTTAAGTGAAATTTCGTATGTTCCGCAAAATAATTTTTTATTTTCTACTTCTATTGAAAAAAATATTGCTTTTTCTGATGAAAATGTGGAGAAAGATAAAATTGAATCTGCGGCTCAAAAGAGTGATTTGCATGATGATATTTTACAAATGCCAGCCGGATATAAAACATTGGTAGGTGAGAATGGAGTGTCTTTGTCTGGGGGACAAAAACAAAGATTATCAATTGCACGAGCCTTGTTAAAAGAAAGTCCTATTTTGATATTAGATGACGCTCTTTCAGCGGTAGATGCAAAGACAGAGACCTCTATTTTGGATTCACTTAAATCGGAAAGAAAAGGAAAAAAGACCTTGATTGCAGCTCATCGTTTGACCTCAGTAATGGATGCTGATCTCATCTTAGTTCTAAAAGAGGGGAAGATTGTTGAAAGAGGAAAACATGCTGATCTTTTAGCTCAAAATGGTTGGTATGCTGAAATGTGGCGTAAACAAGAACTACAAGCAAAGGTGGGTGAAGTAGATGGACAATAATGAAGAAAGCAAATCAGTTTGGTCTAAGGCTATCCCATTTAAAGAACAAGTTCAAATATTTAAAAGAGTTTTAAAATACGTAAAGCCTTTTAAAGTGGAAATGGGAATTGCAATTTTTGGAGCTTTCTTAGTAAGTGTAATTAATATGCTTTTACCAAGAGGACTACAGTTTTTCTTAGATAATTATTTGATCAAACAAAAAGCGACAGTACAGATTATAATTTGGGCTGGACTATTATATGGGCTTGGAACAATTATTAAGGCAATTCTCCAGTTTGTATATCAATATTTATATGCACTTGGCGCTGAAAAGACACTTGAAAGTGTAAGAAAAGATTTATATCGAAAACTTCATAGTTTAGGGATGCGCTATTTTGACCAGACGCCAGCAGGTTCAATTGTATCAAGAGTCACTAATGATACAATGACTCTAAGCGACTTTTTAGGAGTACTTTGTCAAGTAGTCATTGGAGTATTTTCTTTAGTAACTGCTTTTATAGCGATGTATGTAACTAATAAATTTGCGGCGTTAATTGTCTTGCTGTTTTTACCAATTTTAGGTTTTATTTTCTGGATTTATACACAAAAGAGTTCTAGATTGTATCGTGCTTTTAGGGAACGGCTTAGTCGAATTAATACTAACTTAAATGAATCTATTGAAGGAGTTTCTCTAATTCAGCAATTTAAGCAGGAAAAAAGAATGACAAACCATTTTGAAAATGAGAATGGTACTTTAATGAGAACACGTTTTAACTTGATTCGAGTTAACTCGCTTTTATTATCGCCAATGACTAGTTTGCTTTATTCATTGGCTCTTGCACTAGTGTTAATGTATTTTGGTTTTCCATTGCAAAAGACTTTTGTTCCTGCCGGAATTGTATATGCTTTTTCTCAATATGTACAACAATTTTTTAATCCTATTTCTACTATGATGGATCGAATGACTTCTTTTCAAGATGGAATTGTGGCAGGTAAACGTATTTTTAGAATTATGGATGAAAAAGAATACGAACCGCGACAAGAAAATGATAAAAGAGCAGCTATTTCAAAAGGAAAGATTGAATTTAAAAATGTCAGCTTTTCTTATGATGGAGAGAATGAAATCTTACATGATGTATCTTTTGTAGTTAATCCAGGTGAAACTTTAGGAATTGTTGGTCATACTGGATCAGGAAAGAGTTCAATTATCAATGTAATGATGAGATTTTATGAATTTGGTAGTGGGGAAGTACTTATTGATGGCATTGATATTAGGAAGTTTCCGAAGAAAGAATTACGTAAAAAACTAGGATTAGTTTTACAAGAACCCTTTATGTTCTATGGGGACATTTCTTCAAATATTCGCTTGTATAATGACAAAATTACAGATCAACAAATTAAAGATGCTGCTAAAACCGTACAAGCAGATTCATTTATTGAAAAGATGCCTGGTAAATATCATGCAAAAGTGATTGAAGGTGGATCAGAACTTAGTCAAGGACAACGACAATTAATTTCATTTGCACGAACCTTAGTAACTGATCCTAAAATTTTAGTTCTAGATGAAGCAACGGCTAATGTTGATACAGAAACCGAAAATTTAATTCAAGAGGGATTAAAGAAGCTTCGTCAAGGAAGAACGACTTTGGCAATTGCGCACCGTCTTTCAACAATTGCAGATGCGGACCAGATTATTGTTTTGGATAAAGGAAGAATTGTTGAACGTGGTACACATGAGGAACTATTGAAGAAGAAAGGGTATTACTACAATCTTTATAAGCTTCAACAAAATAGCGATAAATAAAAGCTCGGTCGTTTAAGACCGAGCTTTTATTTGAATTATATTTTATTTATCATTCAGCATGTATTGACGAGTCATTGGTAAGGTTTTACCAGATGGGCCTTTTGTTAATAGGTATTGAATAACATCAATGTTTCCTGATTCAAAGGAAGCTGCACAAGCTTGAAGATACATATCCCACATTCTTACAAAGCGTTCGCCCATCATTCCTTCAACCTCTGAACGATGGTCGTTAAAGTTTTTATCCCAAATTTCAAGAGTTCTTTGATAGTGGCGACGAAGCATTTCCATGTCAGCAATTTGTAAGTTAGCTTCTTCAATTCTTGAGACAATTTCTACTAGGCCAGGAATGTAGCCACCTGGGAAGATATATTTGTTAATCCAAGCATTGGTAGCCCCGCCTTGTTGACGAGTAATACCATGAATTAAAGCAACACCGTGTGGCTTTAAGTATTTAGCAACGTCTTTGAAGTATTCTCCTAGGTTTTCTGAACCAACGTGCTCAAACATACCTACAGAAGTAACATAATCAAAATCACGATTACCTAATTCACGGTAATCTTCAAGTAAAACTTCGGCTTGATTTTCAAGACCCATGTCTTTGATCTTTTGGTTGACTAAATCAAATTGTTCTTGGCTTAAAGTAACTCCGGTAACTTTAAGTCCATATTCTTTAGCTGCAGTTAGCATTAATGTTCCCCAGCCACAACCAATATCTAGTAAAGTCTTACCTGGTTTAGGATCTAATTTTTGAAGAATATGATGAACTTTAGCGATTTGAGCAACTTCAAGATCCTCTTTATTACCATTAGTGAAGTAAGCACATGAGTATGTCATAGTTGGATCAAGCCATAGTTTATAAAAATCGTTACCGATATCATAGTGACTTTGAACATCTTCTTGACTTTTTTTCTCAGTATGCTTTTGCTTAGGTAAAAATTTTCTAAATTTTGAAGCACGCATAAATGATTCACTACTTTCATATGCTGCTTCAATTAATTTTTGGATACTGCCCTTAATTTCAAGATCCTTATCCATATAAGCTTCACCCAAAGCTAAAGAGGCGTTACTTGTTATTTCTTTAAAAGGAATCTTTTTGTTAAAAATAACCTCCACTTCCGGTGTGCCATTTCCATAAATTTCTGATTTTCCATCCCAGTACGTAACTTTTACAGGGATATTAAATGAATGACTAAGCATCATTTTATACAAAGGTTTTTCTAACATTATTGATTCTCCTTTTCCACGCTAGACTATGTCATTTTAACACTAAAAATCTTGAATAATAAAAAAATTATTTTGCGATATAGTGAAAGTCAGGATTTTGTTCTTTATCTAACTTGTCCCAAGCTTCTTCCAATTGCTGGTATAGAGCAGGTGTAGTTTCTTTATTAATCTTTTCGCGGCGTGGAATATAGATTGGATCACCAAAACAAATGTCTAAAGATTTTCTTTTTAGGAAACCTTTAAAGGTCAACGGTCCTTGATAAACAACTGGCACTAAAGGCTTATTAGCCATTTTGGCAATAACAAATGCGCCGCTTTTAAGCTCTTCAGAATGACGAGTTCCGGAAGGAAAAATAATCAACGATAGATCACCTTTGCGTAATCCTTTAACAGGAATCTTAATTGCAGAAGGACCAGGATTATCGCGATCTACTGAAAAAGCATGTGCATGCACTAAAATAAATCTCAAAATAGGATTTTTAAAAAGTTCTTTTTTTGCCATAAACATAAATTCCATTGGACTTGCAGCCAAGGCAAAAAGAATTGGTTCCCACCAAGTTCGATGAGGGGCTACTAAAATATAGTTACCTTTTGGTATACGGTCTTTATGATGAACATGTAAATGTCCATTAAGTACCCAGACAATAAATCGGGCGATTGGGCGAATAATTTTATAAAACATGATCTTTCCTCCAATTTTATCTATAGTATTATACAATACAGCAAAGAATTTTTAGAAGGGTATAGAAAATGGAGCTATTGAAACCTAATGAACGAATTGATTATATGTACAATGATGACCTACAAATCATCCAAGAAAAAGATGCGTTTTCTTTTTCTTTAGATACGCTTCTTCTTGGATATTTTGCGCAAAATAAAATACATGATAATTATAAAGTTGTTGATTTATGCAGTGGTAATGGGGCTGCTAGTATCTACATGTCCTATTTTAACCGGGCACATTATGATGCAGTGGAGATTCAAAAAGAAATAGCTGATCAGGCAAGACGAAGTATTAAATTGAATAAATTAGAAAATCGGATAGAAGTCCATTGTCTGAATGCATTAGATGCCCCGAAAAAATTAGGTAAAGATAAGTATGATGTAGTTGTTGTTAATCCTCCTTATTTCAAAGTTCCTAAAGGTCATATTGTTAATCCAGATGAAAAAAAGGCCTTAGCAAGACATGAACTAGCAATTAACCTTGAGCAAATAATTAAAGTATCAAGTGATATGCTGAAGATGAAAGGCAAAATGTTTATGGTTCATCGGCCTGAGCGTTTGGGTGAAATTATGCACTATTGTTTAGAAAATCAACTGAGTGTAAAGTGGGTGCAACCATTTGTCTCTAAGAGAGTGGCAGATGCTAATTTAGTTGTGGTAGAAGCAATTAGAAATACTGCGAGTGATGGTCTAGTTTTGAGGGATGCCATTGTTGTTCATAATCAAGACGGATCCTTTACACCTGAAATAAAAAAAGTTATCACTGAAAATAAGGAAGAAGGGCCTAAAAAAGAAAAATATTATTTTTACTGCTTATTGTGTAATGATGGAAGTTTCTATGGTGGTTTTACAAATGACTTAGCTCATCGATTAAAGATGCACAATGAAGGAAAAGGGGCTAAATACACAAAAACACGTCGACCAGTAAAAATGATTTATCATGAAGAATTTGATGATAAAAAACTGGCCTTAAAGAGAGAATATTGGTTCAAACACCATTCAAGAAAATGGAAAGAGAATTTTTTAAAAGAACATAATGTAAAATTTTAATTGCATTTATAAAATTAATTAGTTACAATGTTCAAGTATGCGTTTCGCATATTAAATTTATATCACATCAAGAGCGATTAAATTCCTAGGTGCCATTTATGGTCAGAATTTAATACGACCTCTTGAGAGGAATTAACCAGGAGGAATTTTTTATGACAGTTGTTACTATGAAGCAATTGCTTGAAGCAGGTGTCCACTTCGGTCACCAAACTAGAAGATGGGATCCAAAGATGGCTCCTTACATTTTCACTCAAAGAAACGGAATCTACATCATTGACTTACAAAAGACTATTAAGATGTTAGATGACGCTTACAACTACGTTAAGGCAGTTGCTCAAGACGGTGGCGTATTCTTGTTTGTTGGTACTAAGAAACAAGCACAAGACGCTGTTAAAGAAGAAGCTACACGTGCAGGTCAATACTACGTTAACCAACGTTGGTTAGGTGGTACTTTGACTAACTGGACTACTATCCAAAGCCGTGTTAAGAGATTAAAGGAATTAAAGCAAATGTCAGAAGATGGCACTTTCGATGTATTACCAAAGAAGGAAGTTGCACTTTTGACTAAGGAAATGGAAAAACTTGAAAGATTCTTAGGTGGTATTGAAGATATGCCAAGAATCCCAGATGTTATGTTTGTTGTTGATCCTAAGAAAGAAAAGATCGCTGTTCACGAAGCAAACATTTTAGGTATCCCTGTAGTAGCTATGGTTGATACTAACACTGATCCAGATCCAATCGACGTTGTTATCCCAGCAAACGATGACGCAATTCGTGCAATTCGTTTGATTTCAGGTGCTATGGCTGATGCAATTATTGAAGGTAAGCAAGGCCAAGATGACAGCGAAAATGTTGAAAAAGAAATGGCTGATAAAGCAGCAGCTGAAGACGATGAAGAAGAATCCATCGAAGTAGTTGTTGAAAAATCAGAAGACTAATTTGTTTTTACTGTTAGTTCTGTAGGAGGACATATTAATGGCAAAAATTACTGCTCAATTAGTTAAAGAATTACGTGAACGTACTGGTGCTGGTGTTATGGATGCCAAGAAAGCATTAGTAGAAGTTGACGGTGACATGGATAAGGCAGTTCAATATCTTCGTGATAAAGGTATGGCAAAGGCTGCTAAGAAAGCTGATCGTGTTGCAGCTGAAGGTTTAACTGGCGTTTACGTTGATGGTAATGTTGCAGCTATTACTGAAGTTAACTCAGAAACTGACTTCGTTTCTTCAAACGATAAGTTTGTTAAATTAGTTAATGAAGCTACTAAAACTATTGCTGAAGGTAAACCTGCTGACATGGAAGCAGCTGAAGAATTAAAGATGGCTGATGGTACTACTTTGGGTCAGTCATTCGTAGATGCAACTGCTACTATTGGTGAAAAGATCGTTTTACGTCGTTTCGCTTTAGAAGAAAAAACTGATGACCAAGAATTTGGCGCATACCAACACAATGGTGGCCAAATTGGTGTTATCACTGTTTTAGAAGGTGCTGATGAAGCTACTGCTAAGCATTTAGCTATGCACATTGCTGCTATGAGTCCTAAAGTTATCTCACCTGATGAATTAGATGATGAATTCATCACTGATCAATTAGCTGTTATGAACCACAAGATTGATCAAGATAACGAAAGTCGTGCTTTGGTAAATAAGAAACCATTGCCACACCTTGTTTATGGTTCAGAAAAACAATTAAGCGATGATATCTTAGCTAAGGCTAAAGAAGATATTAAGGCTGAACTTAAAGAAGAAGGCAAGCCTGAAAAGATTTGGGATAAGATTATTCCTGGTAAGATGCAACGCTTTATTGATGATAATACTCAAGTTGATAAGCAATTTGCAGTTTTATCACAAAACTACATTATGGACGACAGCAAGACTGTTGGCGAATTCTTAAAGGAAAAGGGAGCTAAGTTAGTTGCTTTCCAACGTTACGAAGTTGGCGAAGGTATTGAAAAGAAGCAAGAAGACTTTGCTGCCGAAGTACGTGAACAAATGAAGTAATTATTTACTTAAAAATGGGAGTAACGCTTAGGCGTTGCTCCTTTTTTTCGGTATAATATATTGCAGTGATTTTATGGTAAAATGATAACAGCAATGAGGAGGTAAATTTATGAGTCAAGTTAAGTATAAACGTATTATTTTAAAAGTTTCTGGTGAGGCTCTTGCTGGTGAAAAAGGTACTGGTATTAACCCAGAGGTTATTAAGCATCTAGCTGAAGAAATTAAGTCTGTTCACGATATGGGTGTTGAAATCGGTATTGTTTGTGGCGGTGGAAATATGTGGCGTGGTGAAACTGGTGCAAATCTGGGTATGGAAAGAGCTCAAGCAGACTATATGGGAATGCTAGCAACGATTATGAATGGTCTAGCATTACAAGATGGATTAGAAAACTTAGGCGTTCCAACACGAGTACAAACATCAATTGAAATGCGTCAAATTGCGGAACCATATATTCGTCGTAAAGCCATTCGTCATTTAGAAAAGGACCGTGTTGTTATTTTTGGTGGTGGTACCGGTAATCCTTACTTCTCAACCGATACTACTGCAGCTTTAAGAGCAGCTGAAATTAATGCAGATGTAATTTTGATGGCTAAAAATGGAGTTGACGGCGTTTACTCAGCTGATCCTAAAGTTGATCCAAATGCTAAGAAATACTCTGAATTAACTCAACTTGATTTGATTTCAAAGAACTTAAAGGTAATGGATAGTACAGCTAGTTCATTGTCTATGGATAATAATATTCCACTAGTTGTCTTTAATGTAAATAAGCCTGGTAACATTAAGAAAGTTGTTATGGGTGAAAATATTGGTACTGTAATCAAAGGTGATAAATAATGGCTAATGAAGTAATTGAAAAAGCAAAAGATAATATGAAAAAGTCTATCGCTGTATTCCAAAAGGAATTAGGCGGTATTCGTGCCGGTGTTGCAAATGCAAGCTTATTGGATGGAATTAAGGTGAACTACTACGGTGTTCCAACTCCACTTACACAAATGTCTAGTGTAAGTATTCCTGAAGCTCGTGTTTTAATGGTAACGCCTTATGATAAATCAACTTTAGATGACATTGAACATGCTATCTTAGCTTCTGATCTTGGAATTACTCCAGCTAATGATGGTACTGTAATTAGAATTGTTATTCCACAATTAACCGGTGAACGTCGTCAAGAAATTGCTAAGCAAGTAGGCAAGCTTGCTGAAAAAGGTAAGATTGCTGTCCGCAATGTTCGTCGAGATGCAATGGATACTTTGAAGCGTCAAGAAAAAGATGGCGATATTACTGAAGATGAACAACGTAGTTTAGAAAAACAAGTTCAAAAAGTAACTGACGATGCTACTAAAGAAATTGATAAATTAGCAGATCAAAAGAGTCAAGAAATTACTCAAGGTTAGTTTAGGACTTGATAAGATATGTCAGAATCAAAAAAACCACTTAATCATTTAGCCATAATTATGGATGGAAATGGTAGATGGGCAAAAAAAAGACATTTACCACGTTTTGTCGGACATCGTCATGGTATGGATAATATTCGAAATATTGCTCTTGCCGCCAATAAATTAGGAATAAAAGTTTTAACACTTTATGCTTTTTCAACTGAAAATTGGGCTCGTCCGACTGACGAAGTAAACTATTTGATGCGTTTACCAATTGACTTTTTTGATAAGTTTATGCCGGAACTAATGGAAAATAACGTTCGGGTTAATATCATGGGATTTGTAGACGAATTACCTGAGAAGACATATTTAGTAACCCAAAAAGCCATGGCAGAAACAGCTAATAATACAGGGATGGTATTGAATTTTGCCTTTAACTATGGATCGCGTAGAGAAATAACGGCTGGAGTACAAGAAATTGCCCGTAAGGTAAAAGTCGGAGAAATTGATATTGATGATATTAGTGAAAAAATGGTCTCAGATCATTTGCTGACTCATTCTTTAGCTCCATATGAAGACCCTGATTTATTAATTAGAACGTCTGGAGAAGAACGTTTATCAAATTTCTTATTGTGGCAAATGGCCTATACTGAATTTAGTTTTTCAGATAAATTATGGCCAGATTTTGATAAAACTGATTTAGAAGAATTAGTTAAAGATTATCAAGGACGTAATCGTCGTTTTGGAAAAGTATAATTTTAATTAGAACTGTAGAATTTTAAATGAAACAACGTGTAATAACAGCTATTGTAGCTTTAATTTTATTTATTCCGATTGTTTTAATGGGCGGCATTTGGATTGATGTCCTAGTTTGTGCGTTTGCAGCAGTTGGAATTAGCGAAATTTTTATTATGAAGAAGCAAATTATTGTTTCTTGGGATTTTATCTTGGCCTTATTAGCAACCTTGACTATGGCAGTTCCTGATTCATTCTTTAAATTTTTACCTGCGTTTTTAAATAAGTATGATATTTTTTATATCTTCGTAATGTTGATGCTCGTAAGAACGGTTTTGTCTAAGAATAAGGTTACATTTGATGATGCCGGAGTTTATACTTTGGCTGCTTTATACATCGGAACTGGCTTTCACTTCATGGCCGCTATTAGAAATGCCCATCTTGGATTAGCAATTTTAGGCTATGTATTTGCAGTTGTTTGGTCAACTGATATTGCAGCGTATATGGTGGGACGTAAGATTGGAAAGCATAAATTATGGCCAGTTATTAGTCCTAATAAAACATGGGAAGGATCTATTGGAGCAGTAATTTGTGCAGTAATTATCGCAGCAATTTATGTTACCTTAGTTCCTACTGGTCGGAATAATGCTATGATGATTGTTCTAGCCTTCTTCTTATCAATTGTTGGTCAGATGGGAGATTTAGTTGAATCAGCTTATAAACGCTTTTATGGTGTGAAAGATTCAGGTAAGATCTTGCCTGGTCATGGAGGAATTTTAGATCGATTTGATAGCATGCTTTTCGTTTTGCCTGTTGTTGCATTTATGGGTATTTTATAGGAGAGCTACTGAATGAAAGGTATTTTAATCTTTCTAGTTGTTTTTGGGATACTTGTTTTTGTTCATGAATTTGGACATTTTATTATTGCAAAAAAGTGCGGTATTTTAGTTCGTGAATTTTCAATTGGTATGGGGCCAAAATTGTTTCAAAAGATGCGTGCTAAAACCACATATACTATTAGATGGCTTCCTTTAGGGGGATATGTGCGCTTAGCGGGACCTGATGATGCCGCAAAGATTGATCCTGGTACTACAGTAGTATTGCAGTTAGATGATCAAAATAAAGTTAAACGAATTGATGCCTCAGGATCTCAAATGCCAATTGAAGGAATTCCAGTACAAGTCAATGCCGCTGATTTAGTAGATGCATTAACTATTCAAGGATATGAAAATGGTGATGAAGATCAACTAAAAACTTATTCTGTTGATCATGATGCCACAATCATTGAACAAAATGGAACTGAATTGTTAATTGCACCCCGGGATACACAATTTCAAGAGGCCAGTGTTGGTAAAAAACTAGTTACTAATTTTGCTGGTCCATTCATGAATATTGTCTTAGGATTTGTTGTATTTATTATTTGGTCATTAGCAGCTCCTGGTGCACCGACTACAACGGTAGGTAGCACTATTGCTCATCAACCTGCTCAAGTAGCTGGGATCAAATCTAATGATGAAATTATCGCGATTAATAATAAAAAAATTAGTAATTTCAATCAAATTGCTGCTGAACTGGCTGAAAGTAAAGGTAAGACTGTTGAAGTAAAGGTAAAAAGAGATAATAAGGTTAAAAATTTCTCCATAAAGCCTAAAGTTAATAAGATAGATGGTCAAAAAGTCTATCAACTTGGTTTTTATGGAAAGCCTGATAATAGTCTTGGTGCAAAAATTAGCCGTGGATGGAATACAAGTATTAGTACAACTGGTTTAATCTTTAATGCCGTAGGCAATTTGTTTAGACATTTTAGTTTGAACAAACTTTCTGGACCGGTAGGGATTTATTCGCAAACCGTTCAAGTTTCAAACATGGGCTTTACATACTTGCTAGCATTTTTAGCAATGATTTCTATTAATTTGGGAATTGTAAATTTGATTCCAATCCCTGGATTAGATGGTGGAAAATTATTACTTAACCTGATTCAGCTCATTATTCGAAAACCAATTCCTGAAGATAAGGAAGCAATTGTAGATGTAATCGGTTTTGTCATTCTCTTACTGTTAATCGTTGCAGTAACTGGAAATGATATTTATCGCTATTTTATTAAGTAAATTTTTGGAGGAATAAATGCGTCAATCAAAATTTTTTATGCCAACGTTAAAAGAGGCACCTTCTGATGCTGTAGCAAAAAGTCACCAATTAATGCTTAGAGGTGGCTATATCCGTCAAGTAACTGCCGGGGTTTATGCATACTTACCTTTGGGTTACCGCGTCCTACGTAAGGCGGAAAATATTATTGAAGAAGAAATGGATAATATTAATGTACCTGAAATGATCATGCCTCATCTCTTGCCTGCAACCCTTTGGCAAGAATCTGGTCGTTATAAAAAATATGGCGCAGAAATGTTTAAGCTTCAAGACCGACATGGACGTGAAAGTTTGCTTGGACCAACACATGAGGAAACCTTCACTGAAATTGTTGCTAAGAACTTAAAGAGTTACAAGCAAATGCCACTTGCTCTATATCAAATTCAAACTAAATTCCGTGATGAAAATCGTCCACGTTTCGGTTTGCTTCGTGGTAGAGAATTTGTCATGTTAGATGGCTACAGCTTTGCAGCAACTCGTGAACAATTAGATGAACAATTCGATGATCAAAAATCCGCATATTTAAAGATCTTTAATCGTGCTGGTGTTACTGTTCACCCGGTTATTGCAGATTCAGGTACAATGGGTGGAAAGAACTCAACTGAATTTCAAGCTCCTGCTGCAATTGGTGAAGATACAATTGCTACTAATGAAAAAGGCACTTACGCTGCTAATCTTGAAATGGCTAAAAGTATTGATACTTTTAAACAAGAACCAGAAGAAGCAAAAGACCTGGCTAAAGTAGCTACTCCAGGAATGGATACAATTGAAAAGTTAGCTGATTTTCTTAAAGTTCCTTCAACTAGAATTGTTAAGAGTATCTTATACATTGCAGATGACCAAAAGGTCTTAGTTCTTATCCGTGGTGATAAGGAAATTAACGAAGTTAAATTAGGTCATATCTTAGATGCAGATGAAGTTAGAACTGCAAATGCTGATGAATTAGTAGAAATTACTGGTTCAGAAAAGGGCGGCGTTGGACCAATCAATGCTGACTGGGCTGATAAGATTATTGCGGATGAAACAGTTAAAGATTTGTACAATGTAGTTGTAGGTGCAAATGAAACCGACTATCAATATCAAAATGCTAATTTAGATCGCGACTTTAAAGTTGACGAATTTGCGGATATTCGTACGGCAAACGAAGGAGAACCAGATCCAGTTGATCATTTACCATTGAAATTTACTACTAGTATTGAAGTTGGTCATATCTTTAAATTAGGTACTTACTATACTGATACTATGGGTGCTGATTTCTTAGATAATAATGGTAAAGCTAAGCCAGTAATCATGGGCTCCTATGGAATTGGGGTAACCAGAATGCTGTCAGCTGCAGTTGAACAACACTTAACTGAAAATGGAATCGCATGGCCAAAAGAAATTGCTCCATTTGCCATTCATTTAATTCAAATGAAAATGAAGGATGAAACTCAAACTGAATTAGCTGAAAAACTTGAAAAAGAACTTTCAGCCAAGTATGATGTTTTATACGATGATAGAAATGAACGACCAGGTGTTAAATTTAATGATGCTGATTTAGTCGGAGCACCATTAAGAATTACAATCGGTCGAAAAGCAAAAGATGGTATTGTAGAAGTAAAGCGTCCAATGGATGAAAAGGCTACTGAAGTTAATATTTCTGATTTGGATGCTGTGATTACAAAAGAGTTAGGATAATTTTTGTGACAAAAAAGAACGAACTTTTCAAAAAACTATTAGATCAAATCAAGTTTCCTGATAAGTTTGAAGATAACGATATTGTCCAAAATGGTGAAATTGAAAACGTGGATGTATACGCTAATGAAAGAAAGTGGAAAATCCACGTTTTTTTTGATACACCATTAGATTTTGAAACTTATCGCTCTCTTAATGAACTTATTCATGAGACTTTTGAACCATTTGTGAATGTTGAATTATTAGTTCAAACACGCGATGGAAGTAGTAAAAAACTACCGGCCTATTGGACTTATGCCATTCAGAATTCAACTAACCTAAAACCAGCTGTTCGGGAATTTTTACAAGGACAAGCTCCTCATTTAGAAAAAGAAAAATGGCTAATTCCAACTCAAAACCAAGTAGTAAATGGCTTGCTTTCAGAACAAGTTTTAGCAGAACTAAATAAAGAATTCAGACGCTATGGTTTCTTCAATATTAAGTTTACAACGAAAGTTGATGAAACTAATATTGATGAAAATTTAAGAAGTCTAGAACAAGAGCAGGCTCAGCATGAGTCTGCTATGCAAGAATTCTATGAAAAACAACCGGCAGAACCTAAGAAAAAAATGCCTGTTAAGAGCACAAGAATGGGCAACAAAAAGGTCGATAAAAAAGCTAAATTTATTCAAATTAAAGACTTGGAAGATGGCAGTGGAAACGTAGCTATTGAAGGCCATATTTTTAATACTGATATTCATGAATTAAAATCTGGAAGTATAATTTTTACTGGTGAGATTACTGACTATACAGATTCAATTAGCTTTAAAAAATTTGTTTCTGACAAAGATCAAATTGATTATCTAAAGGGAATTAAACCTGGTGTTTGGGCTAGAATGCAAGGTTATGCAGCTGATGATCAATATCAACATGACGTTGTTTTTAATATTCGAAACCTAGAATTAATTGAACATAAGGGTCGAGAAGAAAAGTATGAAGGAGAGAAAAAGCGTGTAGAATTGCATCTTCATACAAATATGAGTCAATTGGACGCAACTAGTACGGCTAGTGACTTTATCAAAACTGCCAAAAAATTTGGTCAAAAGGCAATTGCAATTACGGATCATGCAGATGTGCAATCTTTCCCAGAAGCTTATCATACTGGTGCAAGCGAAAAAATGAAAATTTTATATGGCTATGAGGCCAATATGATTGATGATCATGCTTTGCTTGTCCTTAATCCTACTGAAATGGATTATCGAGATCGTGAATATGTGATTTTCGACGTTGAAACAACAGGACTATCTTCTGTTTACGACACCATTATTGAAATCGGTGCGGTAAAAATGAAAAATGGAGAAGTACTGGAAAGATTCGATGAGTTTATCAATCCCCACCATCCCTTAAGTGATACAACGATTAACTTAACATCAATTACTGATGAAATGGTTGGTGCAGCTGATGATGAAAAAGATGTAATTAAGAAATTTAAAGAATTTTATGGTGATTGTCCTCTCTGTGGACATAATGTTCAATTTGATGTTGGGTTTGTAAATGCGGCTTTACGCCGTGCAGGTCTAGAAGAAATTACGCAACCTGTTGTTGACACGCTTGAAGTTTCAAGACTTTTGCATCCTGAACAAACTCGCCACACTCTTGATTCTTTAGCTAAGAAATACAATGTTGTTCTTGAACATCACCACCGCGCTAATCAAGATGCCGAAGCTACAGGATATTTAATGTTTAAATTGCTAGATGCTTTTAATGAACGTTTTCATGAAGCAGATTTAGGCAAAATGAATGACTATGCTAAATATGGGCAAGTTTATAAGCGAGCTAAGCCAAGTCATATGAGTGTTCTTGCTCTAAATCAAGAAGGGCTAAAAAATATGTACAAGCTTGTATCGCTTGCAAGTACTAAATATTTCTATCGTATTCCACGTACTCCAAAGTCGGAATTAAGAAAATATCATAAAGGTTTATTATTTGGTAGTGGATGCTGGCAAGGCGATGTATTCATTTCAATGATGCAAAAAGGATATGATGAAGCTCGTGAAAAAGCACGTTTTTATGATTATCTTGAAGTCCAACCGCCAGCAGCTTATCAAACCTTAATTGAAGATGATCTAATTAAAGATGAAGACGAGCTGCATGAAATTATTCAAAATATTTATAAATTAGGTAAAGAGCTAAATAAACCAGTCGTAGCTACTAGTGACTCGCACTATGTTGAACCGCATGAAGCAATTTATCGTAAAATTTTATTAGCGGCTCAAAAGGGAAATCCTAATCGCAATAAGAATTTACCGGATTTACATTTTTATTCAACGCAGGAAATGCTTGATGCATTTAGCTTTTTGGGTGAAGATGTAGCTAAAGAAATTGTAATTGATAATACCAATAAATTAGCCGATCAAATTGAGGAAATTGCTCCGATTAAAAGTGGACTATATCCACCGCATATTGAAAATGCGGATCAAGAAATGAAGGATTTAACCTATAATAAAGCTTACGAATTATACGGAAAACCTTTACCAAAGATTGTAGAAGATAGAATTGAGCTTGAATTGAATTCTATTATTTCAAACGGATATGCAGTTATTTACTTAATTTCTCAAAGGCTTGTTGCCAAATCAAATAAAGACGGATATTTAGTAGGGTCACGTGGGTCAGTTGGTTCTAGTTTAGTAGCGACGATGTCTGGAATTACTGAAGTAAATCCTTTGGCTCCTCACTATCGTTGTCCGAATTGTAAGTATTCTAAATTCTTTGAGAATGGAGAATATGGGTCAGGCTATGATTTACCTGACAAAGAGTGTCCAAAATGTGGAACTCTATTAGTTAAAGATGGGCAAGATATTCCGTTTGCTACTTTCTTAGGATTCCATGGAGATAAGGTGCCGGATATCGATTTAAACTTCTCTGGAGACTATCAACCAGTAGCTCATAACTACATTCGAGTTATGTTTGGTCCAGACAATTCATTTAGAGCGGGGACGATTGCGACCGTTGCTGATAAGACTGCTTATGGGTATGTTAAGCATTATGAAGATGAAAATGAACTACATTTAAGAAATGCCGAGCTTGATCGTCTAGCAGCCGGTGCTTCTGGAGTAAAAAGAACAACTGGACAACACCCAGCAGGTATTGTTGTAGTACCCGATGACATGGATATTTATGACTTTACTCCAGTCCAATATCCAGCAGATGATTTAAGTGCAGCTTGGCTTACAACTCACTTTGATTTCCATTCTATCCATGATAATATTTTGAAATTTGATATTCTGGGTCACGATGATCCTACCATGATCAGAATGCTACAGGATCTATCCGGAGTTGATCCGTTAACTATTCCTCCTGATGATCCGGGAGTAATGTCTCTCTTCTCAAGTCCTGAAATTTTAGGTGTTACCCCTGAACAAATCCAATCAAAAACGGGAACACTTGGTGTACCAGAATTCGGTACAAAGTTTGTTAGAGGGATGCTTGAAGAAACAAAACCAACTACTTTCTCAGAATTATTGCAAATTTCAGGTTTATCTCACGGTACTGATGTATGGTTAGGAAATGCAGAAGACTTAATTAATAATGGGACTTGTAAGTTGAAGAATGTAATTGGTTGTCGTGACAATATCATGATGGACTTGATTCACTGGGGTGTAAAACCAGAAGTTGCTTTCTTTACAATGGAATCTGTACGACATGGTAGAGGAATTAGCGATGAAAATATGGAAATCTTGAAAAAGAACGATAAGATTCCTGATTGGTACATTCCTTCATGTCTTAAGATTAAGTATATGTTCCCTAAAGCCCATGCTACAGCCTATATCCTGATGGCACTTAGAATTGCTTGGTTTAAAGTATATTATCCAGTAATTTATTATGCTTCTTACTTCTCTGTTCGTGCTGATTTGTTTGATTTGGTAGCAATGAGTCACGGCAAGAATACAGTTAAAGCTGCAATGAAAGAAATTCAGGATAAGGGAATGGATGTTTCTGCAAAAGATAAGTCATTACTTACTGTACTTGAAATTGCAAATGAATGTTTAGAGCGTGGAATAAAGATTAAGATGGTAGATGTAAACGAATCTGAAGCCACAGACTTTAAGATTATTGATGACCATACAATTTTAGCACCATTTAATGCTGTTCCTGGGTTAGGTGACAATGCTGCAAAGCAAATTGTAGCTGCACGTGCGGAACAGAAATTTCTTTCAAAAGAAGATCTTGCCACTCGCGGCAAAGTATCACAAACAATTATGGAGTATTTTGAAAATAATGGTGTTCTTGAAGGAATGCCTGATCAGAATCAATTGTCACTATTTTAGTGGGATAATTTACAAATTGCAGTAAATATGCTATTCTAAAAACGGAGTTCGAATAGCAAATTCGAGTGAGCAGTAATGCTCACTCTTTTTATTACGGAGGAAGAGATTTGACAAAAGTTACCGAATTGGTGGCAGACGTAGTTACGCCTTTAGCCGAAGCAAGAGGCGATGAACTGGTCGATGTTGAATATGTAAAGGAAAAGAAGCAATATTATCTTCGCATTTATGTTGATCGTCGCCCAGGCGGAATTGATATTGAAGAGATCGCAAATTTAAGTGAATTGGTATCAGAAAAACTAGATAAATTAGATCCTGATCCTTTTCCTGAACCGTATATTTTAGAGCTTTCATCTCCTGGTTTAGAGCGTCCAATTAAGAATGAAAAAGATTGGGAACGTGCCAAGGGATCCTACATTCATGTTAGTCTTTATCAAAAAATTGATGGTGAAAAGACTTTTGAAGGTACTTTAAAAGATCTCAATCAAGATCAGATCGTCTTAGAAGTAAAGATCAAAACACGACGCAAAGACATCACAATCCCTAGAAAGGTGATTGCTTCTAGTCGCTTTGCAGTTGAATTTTAGAAAGGATGATCAAAAACTTATGTCTAAAGAAATGGTGGAAGCCTTTGCAACCTTAGAAAAAGAAAAAGGCATTAAACAAGAAGTTATTGTTGATGCGATTAAGGCTGCTTTAGTAGCTGCATATAAGAAAAATTATAACCAAGCTCAAAATGTAGAAGTTGTTTTTGATGAAAAGAAAGGCAACTTCAAAGTTAATGCAATTAAGACTGTAGTTGATGAAGTTCAAGATAGTCGTCTCGAAGTAAGTTTGAAAGATGCTCTTGAAATTAACCGTGCTTACGAAGTTGGTGACGAAATTCGTTTTGAAGTAACTCCTAAAGACTTCGGACGTTTAGCTGCTCAAACTGCTAAGCAAGTTATTATGCAACGTTTACGCGAAGCTGAAAGAGAACATATTATTAGTGAGTACTCTCAATATAAAGATGAAATTGTTACTGGTACAGTTGAAAGACGTGACAATCGCTTCGTTTATGTGAAGATTGGAAATGTAGAGGCTGTAATGCCGCATAATGATCAACTACCAGGTGAAACTTACAATCCTCAAGATAAAGTTCGTGTCTTGGTGACTAGAGTAGGGTCTGATTCAAAGGGAGCACAAATAACAGTTTCTAGAACAGCACCTGATTTAGTAAAACGTCTTTTTGAACAAGAAGTACCAGAAGTTTATGATGGAACTGTTGAGATTGTATCCATTGCTCGTGAAGCAGGCGATAGAACCAAGATTGCAGTTAAGAGTAATGATTCTGATATCGATCCAGTCGGTACCTTAGTAGGACCAAAGGGAGCTCGTGTTCAAAACATCGTTAATGAATTGGGTGGAGAAAATATTGATGTTGTAAAATATGAAGATAATCCATCTGATTTTATTGCCAATGCTTTGAATCCAGCAGAAGTAATTGCAGTTCAATTTAGCGGGGATGAAGATGATAAGAATGCTTTGGTAATTGTACCTGATTACCAATTGTCACTGGCCATTGGTAAACGTGGTCAAAATGTACGCCTTGCTGCTCGCTTAACTGGCTATAAGATTGACATTAAACCTGAATCACAAGTTGAATTTGTTGATTCTGAAGGTGATGATGTTGAAGCAGATCAAGAGACTACAAATGATAATGTCTCAAATGAAGAAACACCAGAATCTATTGCTGAACAAATTGAAGACGATCCAAGCGATAAGTTTCCAAATGGAGAAGACGTTAATTAAGCATTAACTGATGATGCAGATAAAGATGAGGAATAGGTGACTTTCTTTGAAGAAAAGAAAAATTCCAATGCGTAAAGACTTGTTAACAAATACTATGCAACCAAAAAAGGAATTGGTGCGAGTAGTTGTTGATAAGGATAAAAATATTTCGGTTGATCCGACTGGAAAGAAATCAGGTAGAGGTGCATATGTATCCTTAGAACCTGATAAAATTGCTGAAGCACAAAAAAATCAAGTTTTAGAAAAAAGCTTAGGTGTTAAAGTTTCAGCTGATTTTTATGATGATCTTTATGCATATGTTGATCATCAAAAAGCAAGAAAAGAATTGTTTGGTGATAAGTAATTTTGCAAAACAAACAAAAAACTTTAAATTTACTTGGATTAGCGCAAAAAGCTGGAAAGTTAGCAACGGGATTTGATGCAGTAAAAATATCTTTAAGCAAAAATCAAGCAAAATTAATTTTTATTGGAAATGATGTAAGTCAAAATACTAAAGATAAACTGAATTTCCTTATAAGAAAAAAAGATGTCAAACTAGTAGACACTTTTTCTAGTGCTGAGATAACACAGGCCCTTGGAAAAGAAAGAAAATTAGTTTCTGTTACGGATTCCGGTTTCAGCAAAGCAATGATAAAGAATTTAAACGAAGGAGTGTGATTTGATGGCTAAAAAACGTATTTATGAAGTAGCGAAAGAATTAGACATTGAAAACAAAATTGTTGTAAAAAAGGCACAAGATTTGGGTTTTGATGTAAAGAGCCACATGTCCTCCCTAGATGATAAGCAAGTTTCTAAGTTAGTAGATAGTTTGAAGTCTACTAATACTACGCCATCTACTGAAAAGGATTCTAAAAATTCAAGTCGTAAAGAAAAATCTAAAATAAAAGTTTCTGTGGGTGCAATTCGTCGTCGTGATAATAAAAATGAACATGATAATCGTCACGGAAATAATAAGCACAGAAATAATAACTTTAAAAAACAACAAAATAATCGACGTGAGAATGAAGATAAAAAGACAACTTCTGCTAAACCAGCAGCACGTGATTTATTAAATAAATTTAAGAAAAAACAAAGAGCCGAAGCTAGTGAATTAAATGCTCAGACTGAGGCTTCCCGCCGTAAATGGCATCAAGAACAAAATCCTCAGAGATCAAAGGTTAAAAAAGTGGAAAATACTCGTAAGCCAAAAGAAGAAAAACTCGAAGGAGCTGCAGCTGTAAAAGCTCGTGTTCAAGCTTCACAAAAACCAGTTGGTCCAAAGATTATTAAACCATCGCCGGCTAGAAATAAGGCTAAGAGACCTACTGTAAAAAAGGTAGAACCTATCGCTCCAGTTGTACCTGCTCCTCAAAAAGAAGAAACAAAGCCAACTCGTAAGAAAGACTTTACTCGTAAGAAACGTGAAGTGCCAGATTATGAACGTGAAAGAAGCGAACATTCAGATAAAGCACGTCGTCGTAGAAATAAAAAGAACAAGCGTATCAATCAGAGTAAAGAGGTCAAGAAGCAACCAACTCAAAGAAAGGAACGTCCATTGCCAGAAACATTAGTTTATGAAGAAGGCATGAATGCTCAAGATTTAGGAAAACTTCTTCATAGAGAGCCTGCAGAAATTGTTAAGAAGCTATTTATGTTAGGCGTTATGACTAACCAAAACCAATCTTTAGATAAGGATACTATTGAGCTTTTAGCAGCTGAATATGGTATTGAAGCTGAAGAAAAAGTGCATGAAGATATCTCTGATATTGATACTTTATACACTAAGGAAATGGAAGAATCTAAAGCTTCTAAGCATCAAGAAAAACGTCCACCAGTTGTAACAATTATGGGTCACGTTGACCACGGTAAGACTACTTTACTTGATAGATTACGTCACACTAACGTTTCTGAACACGAAGCCGGTGGTATTACTCAGAGAATAGGTGCTTATCAAGTAAGAATCGATGATCGTTTAATTACTTTCTTAGATACTCCAGGACATGCCGCTTTCTCAAATATGCGTGCACGTGGTGCTGAAATTACTGACATCGTTATTTTAGTAGTGGCAGCTGATGATGGTGTAATGCCACAAACAGTTGAAGCTATTGACCATGCTAAGAGTGCCGGTGTTCCGATTATTGTTGCTGTAAATAAGATTGATAAGCCAGGCGCAAATCCTGATCATGTTATGGAACAACTGATGAAATATGGTTTAGTTCCTGAAGATTGGGGTGGAGATACAATCTTTGTTAAGATCTCTGCTAAGACTGGGAAAAATGTTGAAGAGCTCTTGCAAATGATTTTACTTCAAGCTGATGTCATGGAACTTAAGGCTGATCCAGATCAAAAGGCAATTGGTACTGTAGTTGAAGCTCGTCTTGATAAGGGCCGTGGTTCAGTAGCAGATATTTTAGTTCAACAAGGTACATTAAAGGTTGGAGATCCAATTGTTGTTGGTGATACATTTGGCCGTGTTCGTGTTATGACTAATGATAAGGGCCGTAGAGTGAAGGAGGCTACCCCATCTACTCCTGTAGAAATTACCGGTTTAAATGATGTTCCAGAAGCAGCTGATAAATTGGTTGTCTTTGATGATGAAAAGACTGCTAGAAGCGTTGGTGAACAACGTGCTAAGAATGCCTTAGAAAAACAACGTGAAAATGTCCAACATGTTACTTTAGACAACTTGTTTGATACAATGAAGAAAGAGAACATGAAGGAAGTTGACATTGTTCTTAAGGCTGACGTTCAAGGTTCAGCAGAAGCATTGCAACAATCTCTTGAAAAGATCGAAGTTGAAGGTGTAAGAGTTAACATTATTCACTCTGGTGTTGGTGCCATTAATGAATCTGATGTTACTTTAGCTGGTGCTTCAAATGCATTTATTGTTGGTTTCAATGTTCGACCAACTAATACTGCTAAGAGTCAAGCAGATTCTGAAGGTGTAGATATTCGTCTATATAACATTATTTACAAGGTTATGGATGATGTAGAAGCTGCAATGAAGGGTATGCTTGAACCTACATACGAAGAAAAAGTTACTGGTAACTTAACTGTTCGTGAAACTTGGAAGGTATCTAAGATTGGTACAATTGCTGGTGCCTTTGTTGATAACGGATATGTTACTAGAGATTCAGGTATTCGTGTAATTCGTGATGGTATTGTTAAATATGATGGAAAAGTTGCGTCTCTAAAGCGTTTCAAGGATGACGTTAAGGAAGTTAAGCAAGGATTTGATTGTGGTATCACAATTGAAAACTTTAATGACATTAAAGTTGACGATCAACTTGAGGCCTACGAGATGCAAGAGGTACCTGTTAAATAGGCATCTTTTTTCACAAAAAGGAGCTTAATTATGAAACATAGAATTGGTCGTGTAGAAGGCGAAATTTTACGTGAATTGACAAAGATATTACGTAAAGATATTCGTGATCCACGTTTAAATGATGTCACTATCACAGCTGTAGAATGTACAAATGATTTATCATATGCGACTGTTTACTACAGTATGTTGACAGATGATCCAGCAAAGGAAAAAGAAGTAGCTGAAGGACTTGATAAAGCAAAAGGTATGATGCGTCACTTGCTTGGTCAAACTTTAACTGTTTACAAGGTTCCTGAGTTGATTTTTAAGCGTGATACTTCTGTTGCTTATGGTTCTAAGATTGATAAGTTAATTAATCAAGTCAAGAAGCAAGATCAAGAACGCGAGAATAAAAATAAATAAATGAAAAAGACGCCGAAAGGCGTCTTTTATTTTGGAGATTAAATAATGCTAAATGGAATTGTAGTAGTAAATAAGCCACGCGGAGTAACCAGTAGTGACTGTGTTTATAAATTACGAAAAATTTTACAAATTAGAAAAATTGGACATGCAGGTACGCTGGATCCAGAAGTAAATGGGGTATTACCGATTGCAATTGGCCAAGCCACAAAGCTAATTGAATTGATGCATGAAAAACCAAAGTCATATATTGGAAGTGGAATGTTTGGTAAAGCAACTGATAGCTATGATTTAGATGGAACAACCACTGCAGAAGAAAAGATAGTTACTCCATTTACAAGTGATGAAATTATTAGTGGAATGAAGAAACTTACTGGAATGATTGATCAAGTTCCTCCAATATATTCTGCGGTCCGTGTTAATGGTAAAAGACTTTATGAATATGCTCGAGAAAATATCCCAGTAGAACGTCCGAAAAGAAAAGTAAACATTTATAGTTATGAATTAACTCAAGATCCAGAATATGATCCACTAGAAAAAACTGAAAGTTTTAATTTTGCTATTCGCTGTTCTAAAGGAACCTATGTACGATCCCTAGTAAATGATTTGGGAGAGGAATTGGGAGTGCCAGCTGTAATGACCAGTCTTACTAGAACTAGCAGTTCAGGTTTTGATTTAAGTCAAGCGGTGAATCTAGAAACTATTGAAAAAGAAATAGATTATCCTGAAAAATGGCTTCAACCAATTGATAGCTTTTTCGTAGATTTACCCCAACTTCAAATATCACCAGATCAGTTTAAAAGAGTTTCAAATGGAGCAAGCATTAAATTGAATACCACTTATGCTAAGGTAGCTTTGGTTTATAATGGACATATAAAAGCTATTTATCAACGACAAGGTAAAATTTATCGTCCTGAAATGATGCTTTTAAAAAATGAATAGTGAGAGTAAAAAATGAAAGTAATAACCTTAGATTATCCTATTTCTGCACCTATCACGACTAAAAAGGTAATCTTAACGCTAGGTTTTTTTGATGGGGTGCATATTGGACATCAAAAACTCATTAAAGATGCTAAACTAATAGCGGAACAAAAGAACTTACCATTAATGGTAATGACTTTTGATAAACATCCTAAAGAAATTTATAAAAACGATCATAAATTTGTCTATTTAGAAACTGAGCAAGAAAAAGAGCGTAAAATGGAGAAGCTGGGAGTAGATTACTTAGTGATTATTAAATTTACTAAAGAATTTAGCCAGCTTACACCTCAAGATTTTGTTGATCAGGTGGTAATAAAACTCAAAGCTAATACAGTAGTAGTTGGTTTTGATTATACTTATGGCCCCAAAGATATTGCTAATGTAGAAAATCTACCTCAATTTGCTAAAGATAGATTTAAAATTGTAGTGGAGCCAAAACAAGCAATAGATAAAATAAAAGTGGGATCTACTTATATTAGAAAAGCTATTCAGCATGGAAATGTAGAACTAGCAGCTGAGTTACTTGGCCAGCCTTATGAAACTTCTGGTGTTATTGTTCACGGCTTCAGACGTGGACATAAAATTGGCTTTCCAACTGCTAATCTTGAAATCTCTGGCTCTAAAGTTTTACCAGCTGAGGGAGTTTATGCAACTAGAGCAAAGATAAATGGAAAATGGCATGATGCTATGACTAGCGTTGGCTATAATGAAACTTTCAAAACAAATCATGGTTTGACAATTGAAACTAATATTTTTGATTTTGATGAAGAAGCCTATGGTGAGCCGCTAACTTTAGCCTGGTATAAATTTATTCGTAAAAATAAAAAGTTTTCTGGTATAGAAGAACTTTCACATCAATTAGATCAGGATAAGCGTGATATTAAACAATATTTTTATGAGTTAGAAAACTAATATTAGGCTTGTTTTTATATAATCTATGTGATAGAATATTTTTATCAATTGAAATTTAATATTTGAAAGAAGGTTACGCCATTGCGTTTTTAATCTTGCAAAATAGCATAGTTGAATTTTAATAATTATTTTTCTTTTATAAGAACAACTGTGCACTTTTGACAAGATGGAACGTAGACGGGGATCTTCCTTTTTTTGCCTAACTAGGATAAAGTCTACACTTGTCAAAAGTGTAGGCTTTTTTCGTGAGGTGATTAATATGAGTAATATTAATATTTCAAATCTTTCTTTTAGATATCCAGATAGCTCAGATAATATATTTAATAATTTAAATTTAGACTTGGATAGTAGTTGGAAATTAGGTTTAGTAGGAAGAAACGGAAGGGGAAAGACAACCTTCTTAAATCTTTTACGAGGTAATTTAAGGGGAACAGGAAAGATACAAGCTAAACTTGATTTTAACTATTTTCCGCTTACTGTTAATGATAAAAAAAAATTAACTTTATATGCGCTGCAAGAACAAATTTCATTTGAACAGTGGGAGCTTGAACGTGAATTAAATTTAATGAAAGTTGATTCTGAACTTATTTGGCAGCCTTTTGATTCTTTAAGTGGCGGAGAACAGACTAAAATTTTGTTGGCACTATCTTTTATTAATAAAAATGGTTTTCCTTTAATCGATGAGCCAACTAATCATTTAGATGAAGATTCCAGAATGCAGGTTATAGCTTATTTACAACAACATTCTAATGGCTACATTGTGGTGAGTCACGATCGTGCTTTCTTAAATCAAGTAACAAATCATATCTTAGCAATTGAAAATACCGAAATTCATTTGTATCAAGGAAATTTTGCCAGTTATGAAGATACAAAGACAAAGCGAGATAAGTTTAATCAAGATAAGAATGAAAAACTTCAAGGTCAAATTAGAAGTTTGAACGAAAGTAGAAAGCGAGTAAAAGGATATTCTCTTCAATCAGAAAACAATAAAAAAGCAAGCGCTCATAAAAATGAAATGCATGCAAATATTGATAAGGGATTCTTTGGTCATAAAGCGGCTAAAATAATGAAAAGATCGAAGAATCTTGAAAGAAGAATGGATAAGAGTATTCAAGATAAAAAAGGCTTAATGACAAATATTGAGTCTATTCCTGAATTAGAAATGAACTTTCATCCCAACTATCATGGAACTCTATTAGAAGCGCAGCATTTAGATCTTACAGTTCAAAATAAGAAATTGTTTGAAGATTTAAATTTAACTATTAAAAATCATGGGATTGTAGCGCTAGAAGGAAAAAATGGATCTGGAAAGTCTACATTTTTGAAAAATATTTTAAAACCAGATAAAAATGTGATTTCTCAAGGAAAACTTGATATTGTTAAAGGCTTAAAGATATCATATTTATCACAAAATTTTATTGAATATTCTGGTACTTTATCTCAGTTTGCAGAAAAAGAAAAAATATCTTATGAAAATCTATTAAATATTCTTAGAAAAATGGGTTTTCCGAGAGAAAGCTTTGCCACAAAAATTGAAGAAATGAGTATGGGACAGCAAAAAAGAGTGGCGATTGCCAAATCATTGGTGGAAGAAGCAGATATATATTTATGGGATGAGCCAGCTAATTATTTAGACGTGTTTAACCAGGATCAGTTAATTAGCATGTTAAGAAAAGAACAACCAGCCATGCTCTTAATTGAACATGATAAGTATTTTATTAGTCAGGTTGCAGATAAACGAATAAAATTAGGAGATGTAAAAGCAAAATAATTAAAGGAAAAAACTGGTATTTTATTATAAAAAAGAATATAAAGATTTATATTTCCCAAAAAAGAAACCTGAATTAATAACTGTTCCTGAAATGAATTATCTAGCAGTTTCAGGAAGTGGGGATCCAAATAAAGAAGATGGAACATATAAAAATGCTCTAGAAATGCTGTATAGTGTCGCTTATACAATTAAAATGAATAAAAAGGGAGAACACAAAATCCCAGGTTATTTTGATTTTGTTGTTCCACCTCTTGAAGGTCTCTGGTGGATGAAAGGTGATTCCAAAATCGACTACTCTCATAAAGAAAACTTTTCTTGGATTTCAATGATTCATTTACCCGACTTTGTTACTCCTAAAGAGTTGGATTGGGCAGTTAAAATCGCTAGTGAAAAGAATAAAAAAGATTTCTCGAAAGTAAAATTTTTCAAATATAACGAAGGACTATGTGTCCAGCAAATGCATATTGGTAGTTATGATGATGAACCGATGACAATTGAAAATATGCATAAATTTGTTAAGTCAGAAAATTATCAAATTGATATAAAAAATCCACGCTATCATCATGAAATATATTTAAGTGATCCGCGAAGAACTAGAGTAGATCGTGTAAAAACTGTAATCAGACTACCGATTAAATAAATTTGAGCAAGTACTTAGTACTTGCTTTTTTTGTTAAAAATCAAATTGTTTTAGCACTCTACTTGCACAATTGCTAGTATATGGTATTATATAAATTGTTAGCACAGAAGAAAGAAGAGTGCTAATGATGGGGGCGAGAAAATGTTGACTGAACGGCAAGAACTTATTTTAAAGACTATTATTATGGACTTTACTCAGACACATGAGCCAGTAGGTTCCAAGACCGTGATGAATCAACTGCCTGTCAAGGTCTCAAGTGCAACGGTTCGAAATGAAATGGCGGTTTTGGAAGAGAAAGGGCTACTTGAAAAGACACACTCTTCAAGTGGACGAATTCCTTCTACTGCTGGCTATCGATACTACTTGGATCATTTAATTAATCCAGTAAAAATACCAGCATCTGTCTATAATCGAATTGTTTACCAGTTAGACCAACCCTTTCAACAAGTTAATGAAATTGTGCAGGAAGCTGCAAAGATTTTATCTGATTTGACTAACTATACAGCTTTTGCAGCAGGACCTGAAACCCATTCTGTAAAAGTTACAGGTTTTAGAATTGTTCCTCTATCTAGTCATCAAGTAATGGCCATTTTAGTAACTGATGATGGTAATGTAAAGAATCAAATTTATACTTTGCCTCACCACACTAACGGGGAAGAAATTGAAAAAGCTGTTCGATTGATTAATGATCAATTAGTTGGAAAATCACTTAGTTCAATTAATGAAGTATTACTCAAGCGAATTGCTGATCATCTTATTGCTCGAGGATCTGCACCGGAAATATTAGATCTCTTACAAGATGTCATTAAAGATGCGGCTAGTGAGCAAATGTATGTTGATGGTCAAATTAATCTTTTGAGTAATTATGAAAATGATGATTTAACCAAGATAAAATCACTTTATAAGTTAATTGATCAAAATGATGCACTTTCAAGTTTAATTGGTTTTAATCCTGAAGATGAACTGAAAAATGATTCTAGTTCTAAAGTTCAGGTTAAATTAGGTTCAGAATTACCATCTGATTTACTTGAAAATTATAGTTTGTTAACTGCACAATATAGTGTTGGTAAATATGGTAAAGGAACAATTGCACTACTAGGGCCAACAAACATGCCATACTCGCAGATGATCGGATTACTCGAGTATTTTAGGAATGAACTAGCAAAGAAATTGTTAGATTATTATGGTAGATTTAAGTAAGGAGGTTAGCTGTGAGTAAAGAAGAGTTTCCGCATGAAAAAGATTTAAAGGACGAGGTGACCCCAGATAAGGCACCAAAAAAAGATCCAAAAGCAGCTCCGAAAGAGGAAGTTAAGGAAAATCCAGTAGAGAATTATGAAAAAGAAATTGCTGAATTAACTGCTAAAAATAAGGATCTTGAAGATAAATACTTACGTAGTGAAGCTGAGATTCAAAATATGCAAGCACGCTATGCAAAAGAACGTGCTCAGTTAATAAAATATGAGTCTCAAAGCTTAGCTAAAGAAGTTTTGCCAGCAATGGATAACTTGGAGCGAGCATTAGCTGTTAAAGCCGATGATGAAGCTGCTAAGCAACTCCAAAAGGGCGTGCAGATGACTCTTGATTCATTAGTTAAATCAATGAAAGATCAAGGAATTACTGAAATTAAAGCCGAGGGCGAAACTTTTGATCCTTCTCTTCATCAAGCTGTTCAAACTGTAGCAGCAGAAAATGATGAACAAAAAGATCGCGTAGTTAAAGTTTTACAAAAAGGATATCAATATAAAGATAGAACATTAAGACCAGCAATGGTTGTAGTGGCTCAATAAGAAAGGAAGTTCCATATATGTCAAAAGTTATTGGTATTGACTTAGGTACGACTAACTCTGCTGTTGCCGTACTTGAAGGTAAAGAACCTAAAATTATTACTAACCCAGAAGGTAACCGTACAACTCCTTCTGTAGTTGCTTTTAAAAATGGTGAAATTCAAGTTGGAGAAGTAGCTAAGCGTCAAGCAATCACTAACCCTAACACTATTGTTTCAATCAAGAGTCATATGGGTGAAGAAGGCTACAAAGTTAAAGTTGGCGATAAGGAATACACTCCACAAGAAATTTCAGCTTTCATTTTGCAATACATTAAGAAGTTCTCTGAAGATTATTTGGGTGAAAAGGTAACTGACGCGGTTATTACTGTTCCTGCTTATTTCAATGACGCACAACGTCAAGCTACTAAAGATGCTGGTAAAATTGCTGGCTTAAATGTTCAAAGAATTATCAATGAACCAACTGCTTCAGCTTTAGCATATGGTCTTGATAAAGATGAAAATGATGAAAAAGTATTAGTATACGACCTTGGTGGTGGTACTTTCGATGTTTCTATCTTGCAATTAGGTGATGGAGTCTTCCAAGTATTGTCAACTAATGGTGATACTCACCTTGGTGGTGACGACTTTGACCAAAGAATTATGGATTGGTTAATCCAAAACTTTAAGGAAGAAAATGGTGTTGACTTATCTAACGATAAGATGGCATTACAACGTTTAAAGGATGCTGCAGAAAAGGCTAAGAAAGACTTATCTGGTGTTTCCTCAACTCATATTTCACTTCCATTTATTTCTGCTGGAGAAGCTGGTCCACTTCACCTTGAAGCTGATTTAACTCGTGCTAAGTTTGATGAATTAACTGATGATTTAGTTCAAAAGACTAAGGTAGCATTTGATAATGCTTTAAGTGATGCAGGTTTGACTGTAAATGATATTGATAAAGTTATTTTAAATGGTGGTTCAACTCGTATTCCTGCAGTTCAAAAGGCTGTTAAGGATTGGGCTGGAAAAGAACCTGACCACTCAATTAACCCTGATGAAGCTGTTGCTTTAGGTGCAGCAATTCAAGGTGGTGTTATCTCAGGTGATGTTAAGGACATTGTTTTACTTGATGTTACCCCATTGTCACTTGGTATTGAAACTATGGGGGGTGTCTTCACTAAGTTAATTGACAGAAACACTACTATTCCAACTTCAAAGAGCCAAATCTTCTCAACTGCAGCTGATAACCAACCAGCAGTAGATGTTCATGTTTTACAAGGTGAACGTCCAATGGCAGCTGATGACAAGACGTTAGGACGCTTTGAATTAACTGATATTCCACCAGCACCACGTGGTGTTCCACAAATTCAAGTTACTTTCGATATCGATAAGAACGGTATTGTAAACGTATCTGCTAAGGATATGGGTACTGGTAAGGAACAGAAGATTACTATTAAGAGTTCTTCTGGTTTATCAGATGAAGAAATCAAGAAGATGCAAAAGGATGCTGAAGAGCATGCTGAAGAAGATAAAAAGCGTAAAGAAGAAGTTGATTTACGTAACGAAGTAGATCAATTAATCTTTACTACTGAAAAGACTTTAAAGGAAACTAAGGGTAAAGTTCCTGAAACTGAAACTAAGAATGTTCAAGATGCTTTAGATGCTTTGAAGAAGGCTCAAAAAGACAATAACTTGGATGAAATGAAAGAAAAGAAAGAAGCTTTATCAAAGGCTGCTCAAGATTTAGCTGTTAAGCTTTACCAACAAAATGGTGGTGCTCAAGGTGCAGCTGGTCAAGCTGGCCCTCAAGGCCAACAAAATGGTGGTCAACCAAATAATGATAATGGCTCAGACAACGGTCAAGGTGGTTCAACTGTTGATGGAGACTTTCATAAGGTAGACCCTGATAAGTAAAAAGTTTTATAATTAAATCAAACAAGAAAAGAACTGCGTGATTGTGGTTCTTTTCTTTTATGAATAAAGGAGTTTTCAGATGGCACAACGTGATTATTATGATGTGCTGGGTGTTGATAAAAATGCTAGTGAAAGTGATATTAGTAAGGCATATCGTAAGCTAGCAAAAAAGTATCACCCAGACTTAAACCATGAACCTGGTGCTGAAGAAAAATACAAAGAAGTAAACGAAGCATATGAGGTTCTCCATGATAAACAAAAAAGAGCTCAATATGATCAATTTGGCCAAGCAGGCGTAAATGGTCAAGGTGGCTTTGGTGGTCAAGGTTTTGGCGGTTTTGGTGGCCAAGGTGGATACTCATCCCAGGGTTTTGGTGATTTTGGCGATATTTTCGGTGATATCTTTGGCTCAGCATTTGGCGGAGGCAGAAGTCGTGTAGATCCAACTGCACCGCAAAAAGGTCAAGATTTAGATTATACAATGACGATTGACTTTATGGATGCAATCAAGGGTAAAAAGACAGATATTACCTATACTAGAAGTGAAGTTTGTCCTACTTGTGACGGCTCTGGTGCTGAAAAAGGTACTCATCCAATTACATGTGATAAATGTCATGGCAGTGGAGTAATGACGGTAACTCGTCAAACACCACTTGGTGTTATTCAACAACAAACTACTTGTGACAAGTGCGGAGGACGCGGAACAATTATTGAACATCCATGTCAAACTTGCCATGGTCAGGGCACCGTCGACAAAAAGCAGACTCTTCAAGTTACTGTTCCAGCTGGTATTGATAATGGACAACAGATTCGTTTAAGTGGTCAAGGCGAAGCTGGAAAAAATGGTGGTCCTTACGGTGACTTGTACATTGTATTTAGAGTTAAACCAAGCAAAGAGTTTAGAAGAAATGGTACAACTATCTATACTGAAGCTCCAATTTCATTTGCTCAAGCGGCTTTAGGGGATAAAATTCGTGTAAATACAGTTCATGGTCCAGTTGATTTAACTATTCCGGCAGGAACTCAACCTAATACTAACTTTAAATTACGTGGTCAAGGTGTACCAAAGATAAATGGTACAGGCAATGGAGACCAAGAAGTAACAGTTAAAGTAGTTATTCCAAAGAAGATTAATGATAAGCAGAAGGAAGCTTTGGTTGATTACGTTAAAGCTGGTGGCGGTAATATTTCCCCACAAGAAAAGAATTTCTTCGAACGTTTAAAAGATAAGTTAAACGGAGAATAAAAGTGAAAACGTATATCTCTATAAGTCTTGAGGTATGCGTTTTATTTTTGTAATAAATAATTACTTCAATAAAAATGTTGCATTAAGAATTTTATCTAGTCGTAGGCCTTTGATATAATTAATAAAGCGAAAAGGGTGAGAACATGGATATAAAAAAATTACAAGATTATCAAAAACATATTCGAAATTTTTCAATTGTTGCCCATATTGATCATGGAAAATCAACGATTGCAGATCGTATTTTAGAATTAACAGATACTGTTTCTGAACGTCAAATGAAAAATCAATTACTTGACGATATGCCACTAGAACGGCAACGTGGTATAACTATTAAGCTAAATTCTGTAGAAGTAAAATACCACGCTAAAGATGGTGAAACATATATCTTTCACTTAATTGATACCCCGGGTCACGTAGACTTTTCATATGAAGTTTCAAGATCTTTAGCGGCCTGTGAGGGGGCACTGTTAGTAGTGGATGCCACTCAAGGTGTACAAGCACAAACTTTGGCTAATACTTATTTAGCTATTGATGATGACTTGGAAATTTTACCAGTTATTAATAAGATCGATTTACCATCAGCTGATCCCGAGATGTGTAAAAACGAAATTGAAGAGATGATTGGTCTTGATGCCTCGGATGCAGTAGAAGTGTCAGGAAAAACAGGTCAAGGTATTCCTGAATTACTAGAAGAAATTGTGAAAAAAGTACCTGCACCTGACGGTGACCTCAATGCCCCATTAAAGGCTTTGATTTTTGATTCAAAATATGATGATTATCGCGGTGTTGTTTTATCTGTTCGAATTGAAGAGGGAACAGTTAAACCAGGCGATAAAATTCGTATTATGAATACTGGAAAAGAGTTTGAAGTAACAGAAGTAGGTGTTTCAAGCCCACATCCAGTTAAAAAAGATATGCTTATTGCTGGGGACGTAGGATATTTAACTGCTAACATCAAATCAGTTCGTGAAACTCGTGTTGGTGATACCATTACTAGTGCTGAAAATCCAACTGAAAAGCCACTTCCAGGTTATCGTCAAATTCCACCAATGGTTTACTCTGGTATGTATCCAGTTGACAATCAAAAGTATGATGATTTGAAAGAAGCGCTTCAAAAGTTACAATTGAATGATGCTGCCTTAGAATTTGAACCTGAAACATCTCAAGCTTTGGGCTTTGGTTTCCGGTGTGGATTTTTAGGATTGCTTCATATGGACGTTGTTCAAGAACGACTCGAGCAGGAGTTTGGCATGGATTTAATCATGACCGCACCAAGTGTAGACTATCATGCTATTATGAACGACGGATCAACTAAGTTGATTGATAACCCAGCTGATTTGCCTGATGCTGGTGAATATAAGGAAGTTCAAGAGCCTTATGTTAAAGCAGAAATTATGGTGCCAAATGATTTTGTGGGACCAGTAATGGAATTATGTCAGCGAAAGCGCGGCGAATTTGTAACTATGGATTACTTAGATAAGTATCGAGTAAATGTTATTTACAATATGCCATTAGCCGAAATTATTTATGATTTCTTTGATGAATTAAAATCTTCAACTAAGGGCTATGCATCCCTTGATTATGAAATAACCGGTTATCGTGCAACGGACTTAGTTAAGATTGATATGCTTCTTAATAAGGAACCTATCGATGCCCTCAGCTTTATTGCACACCGTGAAGAAGCACAAAATCGTGCTCGTCAAATGACGACAATGCTTAAGAAACTGATTCCGCGTCAGAACTTTGAAGTTGATATTCAAGGGGCCATTGGAGCTAAAATTATTTCTCGTGCAACAATTAAACCATATCGTAAAGATGTTACTTGGAAGATTCATACCGGTGACCCTGATCGACGTGCAAAATTGCTTGAGAAACAGCGTCGTGGTAAAAAGAGAATGAAAGCAGTTGGTAGAGTAGAAGTGCCTCAAGATGCATTTATGGCTGTTTTAAAAATGAACGATGACGACATTAAAGGTAAATAAATAACATGACTTTATAGACGTACCAAGGCTTTTGGTGCGTCTTTTTTTGATTAAAATATAAATCTACCTAAAGTCTACGTAAAATCTATCGCTAAGGTAATTGATATTCTTTTTCTAAATTTGTGTTAGAATTTATAACAGTATCAATTAATTAAGGAATAGAAAAATGGCACAAACGAAGAAAAATAATTCCAAGAAAACTTGGATCATTAGAATTGCTGCAATTATTTTATTAATTATCGGATTAGGGATGATTTTCAATAGTCAGATCCGAGATATGATGGTTAGACAAAATCAAACGACTGCCTTAAAAAAGTTGAATAAAGAAACTGTTAAAAAGAATCAAAAGAAAAAAGGAATGTTTGATTTTTCTAAGGTAGAGGAAATAGACTTTGGTCAAGTAACAAAATCGCGTGTCAATAATACAGCGGATGCAATTGGTGCGATTGCGGTTCCCAGCGTAAACATGTACTTACCAATTATGAAAGGGTTAAGCGACGATGCCATGTCAACTGGTGGAGGAACGATGAGACCTGATCAAGTGATGGGAAAGGGAAACTATCCGTTAGCTGGACACTATATGACTGCTAAGGGAGTATTATTTTCACCACTAGAAAACACTAAAATAGGCGAAAAAGTATATTTGACTAATCTAGATAAAATTTATGTCTATCGAATATATATGAAAAAAATTGTTGATCCAACAGCAGTTTGGCTAGTGGATAATACTAAGCAAAATATTGTTACTTTAATTACCTGTGCTGATGGTGGGGTTAATCGTTGGGCAATTAGAGGAAAATTAATTGCAGAAAAACCAGCAACGGACAAAAATCTTCAAGTTTTCAAGCTTAAATAAAGGGATTTACTTCTTAATGAAAGGAAGTAAATCCTTTTTAACTTTTGCTATAATAGAAACTTAGATGTTTATAGATGATTTAGGTGAACTAGAAAATAATGAAATGGCAACAAAGACAAGCAAATAATTTAGATGAAGGATTAATTAAGGATTATGGTTTAACTGATATTCAAGCTAAACTTTTTGCTTTAAGAGGGATAAATACTGCAGAAAAAATAGATTTTTGGTTAAATGCAGATGAAAATGACCTAGCTGATCCTTTTTTAATGCATGATATGGAAAAGACAATTGATCGAATTAATCAAGCAATTGATAATGGTGAAAAAATAACCATCTATGGTGATTATGATGCGGATGGGATCACAGCAACTAGTATCATGATGGATACTTTGGAAATTTTGGGTGCCGATGTTCATTTTTTTATTCCCGATAGATTTAAAGATGGTTATGGACCGAACATGACTCGCTATCAAGAGATAGTAGAAGATGGAACTAAATTAATTATTACTGTTGACAATGGTGTAACTGGTGTAGAAGAAATAAAGTACGCCCAAGAACATGGTGTCGATGTAATTTTAACTGATCATCATACTTTTCAAGATCAAAAACCAGCAGCTTTCAGTACTGTTCACTGTAATTATCCTGGCCAGAAATATCCATTTGATGATTATTGTGGAGCAGGGGTTGCATATACAATTTGCCGTGCACTAATGCAAGATACGATGCCTGAGTTGTTAGATTTAGCCATGATTGGAACAATTGGTGATATGGTAAAAGTTACTGGTGAAGGCCATATTGTTGTTAAACGGGGATTAGATATTCTGAACCAAACTGAACGACCAGGATTACGCGCTCTAATTAAACAAGCGGGTCTAATTATGGGACAAATTACGGCAACAGATGTTGGCTTTAATATTGCACCAAGATTAAATGCTGTGGGACGTTTGTCAAATGCTAGTTTGGCTGTAGAATTACTTTTAAGCGATGATGAGGAACAAGCTGAAAAAATAGCTACTAAGATTGAAGAATTAAATAATGAGAGAAAAGAACTTACAAGTAAAGTTTATGAGGATTGTTTAGCTCAAGTTGAAAAGAATGGCTGGCAGCATCGAAATACTCTAGTTATTTATAATCCCGATTTTCATGAAGGTGTTTTAGGGCTTGTAGCAAATAAAGTGGTTGAAAAATTACATAAACCTACTCTTGTCCTTACTAAGGATGAGGCTGGTGAGTTAAAGGGATCGGGCCGATCAAGCGAAGGATTTAATTTATTTAATGCGTTAGAACCAATGAAGGAGGATCTTTTAGATAAATTTGGTGGTCATGATTTTGCTTGTGGTTTATCTTTCAAAGCCGACAAGCTCGAAGAATTACGAGTACGCTTTGAGGATAGTTTTAAACCAAGTACTGATCTTGAAGTAAAAGATTTTGACTTCGAATTAAACTTAAAAGAGATAACGCCTGATACCATAGCTGAGATTAATCTGGTTGGTCCATTTGGAACAGGTAATCCTGAACCAATTTTTAGTATTAGTGAGCCCCACATTAAGAGTCTATTTAAAATGGGAAAAGATAAAAATCATGTAAAGTTTACAGCAGAAAAAAATACGGGGAAGCTTACAATTGTCGGTTTTAACAAGGGATTTTTAAATCAAACATTACTTCCTTTTATTAAAAAACTTTACGTTACTCTTTCTCTTAATAGTTGGAAAAATATTTCGAATGTTCAAGGGATGCTAGCGGGGATTGAATATGGAGCTCCAAAATTAGCTGTTTTTGATCAAGTAATTGATATGCGGCAAGAAGACTATGTGATGGGATTTGCTGATAAGTATTTGATTTTTGATAAAAAGATTATTCCGTGGGCTAGGAATGGATTAGGGATCCCAGAAGAAAAGATTAGTCTAGCAAAAGATTACAATGGAGATTCTGAAGTAGTGGCTTTACTAGATACACCACGCAATCAAATGGAGCTAAATATTGCTTTGGAGAAAAAGTATCAGCAGCTTTATTTACGCTTTTTATTTGATCAATTACCAATCAATACTTTGCCAAGTAGGGATGCTTTTGGTGCAACTTTAAAATATATCTATACACATCCAAACTTAAGTATTGATGATTACCAGGCTGTATCTTCTTATCTTGGCTTAGATTATCAAGCTGTTTTATTTATTTTACGTGTATTTTTTGAATTGAATTTTGTTTCATTTACTGATGGAAAAATTATCGGAAATAAGAACCCTGAAAGTAAAAAACTAACTGCTTCAAAATATTTTAATAGTATAGCCGCTCAGATAAAATTTACTAATCAGTTAAGAACTATGCCATCAAATCAATTGATTAATTATGTTAAACAATATTTGAAGTGATCATTACTAGTTATAAATTATTAAAAAGTTCGGTTTAAGCCTGATTTTAAAGCAAAAATTTGGTAAAATATACAAGTCAAAGACCGCTGGGTCTAATTTTTCAATGAGAGTCTAAAATGGAGGTTTCTCTTTAAATGGCAATTGATTTTAAAGAACACATTGCAAGTGTACAGGATTTTCCAAATAAGGGGATTGTCTTTCGCGATATCACCCCAATTTTGCAAGATGGGAAATTATATCGCGCTGCTACTCATGAATTAGCTGATTATGCTAAAAGTCGTGGAGCAGAAGTAATTGTTGGACCAGAAGCCCGTGGATTTATTGTTGGCTGTCCTGTTGCAACAGAATTAGGAGTTGGTTTTGTACCAGCTCGTAAGCCTCATAAGTTGCCACGCGAAGTAGAAAGTGCTTCTTATGATTTAGAATATGGTTCTAATGTCTTAGAAATGCATAAAGATGCAATTAAGCCAGGTCAAAAAGTTGTAATCTGTGATGACTTGATGGCAACTGCTGGTACTCTTCACGCAGCTAAGGAATTAATCGAAAACTTAGGCGGAGAAGTAGTAGGGGCAGCATTTTATATTGAATTAACTGATCTTAAGGGAAGAGAACAATTCCCAGATTTAGACATATATTCACTAGTGAAATACCATGGTGCTTAATGCTTGAAAGGAGCTCAATCGAGTTCCTTTTTGTTTTGCTTATTTTTAATCTATTTTGTATTAATTTAACAAAAAGCGCATAATAGTTAATGTTTGTATGAATGAAGTGCCTCATAATTGTTAGACATAAAATCTAATAATTATGAGGTATTTTTTT
>NZ_PCYR01000079.1:0-1021 GCF_002553805.1 Lactobacillus sp. UMNPBX19 | reverse complement strand
CCATTATCAAGATAGGCTTCGTTTTGCTTTATGTACTGACAGTTAGTCTGATATGACCAGTTGCTTCGTTTCTTGTGAAAGGTTGGTATTCCATAGCCAATTTTATGATAGTTTCTCCATGCTTTGTGATAATTTTGAATTGCATTGGCGATAGCCAAGCTATCAATGTCTTCAACACGCAAGAAATCATATTTATCTCTAATATTTTTAGGTTTGGAAATTAAGTCTTGCGTATCAATCATTCTTAATGCCTGTTGATTTTCATATTCAGACATTCCCGGCATTACAAAGGGCAAACCGCTGCTAAGCTGTTTGATCCTATTGGCCTTTTTAACGTGATAGATCAAACGGCCAGCGCCAACGTATTGGTTATAAACAAAACGCTGTGCGTCATAATTCTGCTTAATCATTTTCTTTTGATTATTGCTAGGATAGAATCTTACTTTTACGCCAAAGTGATATTCTAAACTGCTCATTCTTTTCATTTTTTCACCCCCCTTTGTTGATATGATTTGATTATAGACTATGTAAATATTATAATCAATAGTAAACACTTATAAACAAAGAGGTTAAAAGTATTTCCTATGATAAAAAAGAAAGACAAAATAAAAGACGCAGGCTATGAAAAGCACTACGTCTACAATACTCATTATCATTTGATTTGGTGTACCAAATACCGCAATCAGATTTTTACAAATACCAATTTAGCCGAAGAAATGCGAAAGCTTTTATTGCAGATTGCCAAGGATAATCAAATTAAGATAGAAAAAATGGAGATCATGCCCGAACATGTTCACTTATTGGTTAGCTTTAAGCCTTCTAAATCTGGTTCTAGTGTAATCAAGGCTCTAAAAGGCAGAAGTGGCAGGTTGTTTTTGCAGGCACATCCCGAAATTAGGCAAAACAAGATGTGGGGCGGACATCTATGGTCGCCAAGCTATTATTTTGGCAGTGTAGGCAATATGTCAAAAGAAGTGGTAGAGAAATACATCAACGATCAAGTCTATAACGCAATCAAAGA
>NZ_PCYR01000078.1:0-1149 GCF_002553805.1 Lactobacillus sp. UMNPBX19 | reverse complement strand
AAGCTGCTTGATAGATTAGATCTAATTCTCTTTCAAAGATTTCATCTGGTGTATGATATGCCAATATCTTTCTTGGTAAAGAGTTGCACCAGGTTTCAATGTCTATGATGTCTTGTAGTGAATAATTGTCTATTGCCTCTCCCTTAGGAATAAATCTGCGAATGAGTCCATTATGTCTTTCAACTGTTCCTTTGTCACAAGATGTATAAGGATGAGCATAGTAAACTAAAGTATTTGATACGTCTTCTAAACTTGAAAGATCTGCAAACTCTGAGCCATTATCAGTGGTAATGGTTTTAAAAATATCATTCCAATGTTCGCTGTATTGCCTTTGGAGTTTTTTAAAGGCCTGCATGACACTGACAGAAGTCTTGTCAGGAATACGAAGAATTAAGAACTCACGACTCATACGTTCAGATAAGGTTAGCAGCACCTCATCATCTTTGCTCTTATGTCCGAGAACTAAATCGCATTCCCAATGGCCAAACTCATTACGTTTATTGATCTCTTTAGGACGTTCTTCAATGCTTCTGCCAAGTTTTTTCTTATTTCTGCGAATACGATGAAGCTTGGTATTGCGTTTAAGCTTCTCTGGCAAGTCGTAATTATGTATATCTAATAGACCTTGGTCGACATAATTGTAAAGAGTCTTAGTACAGACAACATCTCTGCTGCTAAATGCGCCAACAGCGGTGGCGCGATTACTGCACACATCAAGCGACCAGCCGTCTTTAAAGAAATGTTTGTGGACATAGCGCATGAATTGAGTTTTCCTGAGAAAGTCTGATTTACGTCCACAATTTTTACGATGAGCTTGATATGCATCATGCCCTTGAGTAGCCTTATATCTTTTGACTTTGCCATGATACAGTTCTACAGTACCGCGCTTAACCTCATAACTGATAGTAGAAGGGGAACAGTTTAATTCACGGGCAATGGCACGCAAAGAATAGCCATCTTTCAAACGCAATTGAATAATAACTCTTTCCTCGAATGATAAATGCTTGCCTTTAATGTGCTGATTCATGGTAGAATGTAAAGAGTCCATTTTGACCTCGTTTCTAAATGTTGTGTGGTAACTACATTCTATCAAACAGGTCCGAATGGACTTTTTATTTTTTATCAAGTGTTCAATTTAATTTTACAATC
>NZ_PCYR01000077.1:0-1150 GCF_002553805.1 Lactobacillus sp. UMNPBX19 | reverse complement strand
GATTGTAAAATTAAATTGAACACTTGATAAAAAATAAAAAGTCCATTCGGACCTGTTTGATAGAATGTTAATAACCACAAAAACTTTCTATTGGAGGTCAAAATGGACTCTTTACATTCTACCATGAACCAGCACGTTAAAGGCAAGCATTTATCATTTGAAGAGCGAGTTATTATTCAATTGCGTTTGAAAGATGGCTATTCTTTGCGTGCAATTGCCCGTGAACTTAACTGTTCTCCTTCTACTATCAGCTATGAGGTTAAGCGTGGCACTGTAAAACTATATCATGGTAAAGTCAAAAAATATAAGGCTACTCAAGGGCATGATGCATATAAAGCTCATCGTAAAAATTGTGGGCGCAAATCAGACTTTCTCAGGAAAACTCAATTCATGCGCTATGTCCACAAGCATTTTTTTAAAGATGGCTGGTCGCTTGATGTGTGCAGTAATCGTGCTACTGCTGTTGGCGAATTCGCTAGCAGCGATGTTGTCTGCACCAAAACTCTTTATAATTACGTTGATCAAGGCTTATTAGGAATTTATAATTACGACTTGCCAGAGAAGCTTAAACGCAATACTAAGCTTCATCGTATTCGCAAAAATAAGAAAAAACTTGGTAGAAGCATTGAAGAACGTCCTAAAGAGATCAATAAACGTAATGAATTCGGTCATTGGGAATGCGATTTAGTTCTCGGACATAAGAGCAAAGATGATGAGGTACTGCTAACCTTATCTGAGCGTATGAGTCGTGAGTTTTTAATTCTTCGTATTCCTGACAAGACTTCTGTCAGTGTCATGCAGGCCTTTAAAGAACTCCAAAGGCAATACAGCGAACATTGGAATGATATTTTTAAAACCATTACCACTGATAATGGCTCAGAGTTTGCAGATCTTTCCAACCTAGAAAAAGTATCCAATACACTGGTTTACTATGCCCATCCTTACACTTCTTGTGATAAGGGAACAGTTGAAAGACACAATGGCCTTATTCGCAGATTCATTCCTAAGGGAGAAGCAATAGCTAACTATTCTTTACAAGACATCATTAATATTGAAACCTGGTGCAATTCTTTGCCAAGAAAGATACTGGCCTATCATACACCAGATGAAATCTTTGAAAGAGAATTAGATCTAATCTATCAAGCAGCTT
>NZ_PCYR01000076.1:0-1156 GCF_002553805.1 Lactobacillus sp. UMNPBX19 | reverse complement strand
CAACCGTAACTCCAGATGATCCAGGTAAAGACACTCCAGTTATCTACAACCCAGTTGAAAATCCAACTCCAGAAGAGCCACTTCCAACTACTATTGAAGGTACGCAAACAATTAAGTTTGAAACAGAAGATGGCACCCAATTAGAGAGTCCTAATGTGCAGAAGGCTCAATTTACTGGAAGTCATACTTTTGGTAAAGTAAATGTCCCTGTAATTCCAGGTTATGTTGCAACTCAAACTACAGCAGGTGGTTTGACTGTTACTGAAAGCAAGCCAAATGTTGGACAAACAGTGATTTACAAGAAGATTGGTAAGATTATTCCAGTTGATTCAAATGGAAACCCAATTCCAAATGCAAATCAACCACAATATACCAACGATCCAACTAATCCAACCAAGGTTGTGCCAAATGAATCAGTACCAGATGTTCCAGGTTATACTCCAGAAAGTTCTACTGTTACCCCAGTAGATCCAACCACTGATACTCCAGTAGTATATAAGAAGGATGAGATTCCAAGAAAACCAATCACTTCTCATAAATCTGATAAAGAAACTCCAAGTAGACCAAAAGGAGAAACTTCAGAAAGCTATGAAAGTGCTCTCACTACAGCTAATAATACAAATGCCAAAGGCAAGAATGCTAAGAGTAATATTGGTAGAGCTAAAGCAGCTGCACATCAAAATACTCTTCCACAAACTGGCGAGAAAGATACTGAGATTGCTGGATTAGCGGGATTAGCTTTGATGGCCGTAGCAGGTATGATTTCACTTTTAGGAGGGAAGGATCGTAAAAGAAATAAGAACTAATAAAAGATAATTTTTCAGATAGCATAAATATTTAATTCCAATTACTTATACTAATTCAAAATTTTATTTCTCTGTATAATTAGTATCGAAAATAAGAAATCAGGTAGTCTTTAGGAGCTACCTGATTTTTATTGGCTGTTTGTCAAACACCCTAAAGTATAAAGGTAGATAGAAACATGACGATGTTTTTATCTACCTTTTTTGGCTCTTTTGCAAATCCTGTTGATGGATAATTTTAAGAAGGAATTAAGCAGCTAAGAAATAGCTGTTTGATTCGTAAGCGTCAAATAACCGGGTATCTGTTTTAGCCTTCATTTTTCAGGTATTCTAATCTCATCAATTTAATGGAG
>NZ_PCYR01000075.1:0-1182 GCF_002553805.1 Lactobacillus sp. UMNPBX19 | reverse complement strand
CGTAAATTGCAATAATAAATTGAACACTTAAGCTGCTTGATAGATATGATCCAATTCTCTTTCAAAAATTTCATCTGGTGTATGATATGCCAATATTTTTCTTGGTAGCGAATTGCACCAGGTTTCAATGTCAATGATTTCCTGAAGAGAATAGTTATTGATGTAATCACCCTTAGGAATGAATCTGCGAATGAGCCCATTATGTCTTTCAACAGTGCCTTTATCGCAAGAAGTATATGGATGGGCGTAATAGACTATGGTATTAGATACTTCCTCTAGATTGGAAAGATCCGCAAACTCTGAACCATTGTCAGTTGTAATTGTCTTGAAGATTTCATTCCAGTGCTCACTATACTGCTTATGTAGAGTTTGAAAAGCGCTCATAACACTGGCAGCTGTCTTGTCTGGAATACGCAAGATTAGAAACTCACGGCTCATTCGCTCAGACAAAGTTAGCAGTACTTGATCATCTCTAGTCTTATGTCCTAAGACTAGGTCGCATTCCCAGTGACCAAACTCTTTTCGATCATTAATCTCTTTAGGGCGTTCTTCAATGCTTCGACCTAATTTCTTCTTGTTCTTATGAACACGATGAATTTTAGTATTACGCTTTAACTTCTCAGGCAAATCAGAGTTTCTGATAGCCAACAAGCCTTGATCTACATAGTTATATAGAGTTCTAGTGCAGACTATCTGGTCGCTGCTAAATTCACCCACAGCCAAGCAGCGATTGGCACATACATCAAGTGACCAATTGTCTTCAAAGAAATGCTTATTGACATACTTGATAAAGTCAGATTTCTTCAAGAAGTCTGATTTGCGACCACAGTGGCGTCGGTTAGCTTGATAAACTTCATTTCCACGTTCTGCTTTGTACCGCTTTTGTTTACCGTGATAAAGCAAAACTGTACCACGTTTGATTTCATAGCTAATCGTAGAAGGAGAACAACCAATCTCACGAGCAATTGCTCTAAGAGAAAATCCATCTTTGATACGAGTTTGGATAATAACTCGCTCTTCTAATGACAAATGTTTTCCTTTTTTGTGCTTAGGCATGATAGAATGTAAAGAGTCCATTTGTGACCTCGTTTCAAGATGTTTTGTGGTAATTACATTCTATCAAACGGGTCCAGATGGACTTTTTATTTTTCTAAAGTGTTCAATTTGATTTTACAATCGGCG
>NZ_PCYR01000074.1:0-1188 GCF_002553805.1 Lactobacillus sp. UMNPBX19 | reverse complement strand
CGCCGATTGTAAAATTAAATTGAACACTTGATAGAAAATAAAAAGTCCATTTGGACCTGTTTGATAGAATGTTAATAACCACAAAAACATCTATGGAGGTCAAAATGGACTCACTACATTCTATCATGGACAAGCGTAAAAAAGGAACACATCTATCGCTTGAAGAGCGGGTTATTATTCAAACTCGTTTGAAAGATCATTGTTCTTTGCGTTCCATCGCTCGAGAAATTGGCTGTTCCCCTAGTACAATTCACTATGAGATCAAACGAGGGGCTGTTAAGCTGTATCACGGTAAAGTTAAACGTTATAAAGCCCAACAAGGTCAGAGTGTTTATCAAAACAATCGTCGATACTGTGGACGCAAATCGGATTTTCTTAAGAAGCATAAGTTTATTGATTACGTCCAACAGCACTTTTTTGAAGATGGCTGGTCGCTCGACGCCTGCAGTAATCGCTGCACTGCTGTAGGGGAATTTACCAGCAACGATATTGTCTGCACCAGGACGCTTTATAATTATGTCGATCAAGGCTTGTTAAACATCCATAACTATGATTTGCCAGAGAAACTCAAGCGCAATACCAAAATTCATCGCATTCGTAAAAATAAGAAGAAGCTAGGCCGCAGTATTGAACAACGACCACAGGAAGTTAATAAGCGTGATGTGTTTGGGCATTGGGAATGTGATCTTGTTTTAGGCCATAAGACCAAGGACGACGAAGTGCTGCTAACTTTGTCTGAACGCATGAGCCGTGAGTTCCTAATTATTAAAATCCCAGATAAAACAGCTGCTAGTGTAATGAATGCCTTTAAAAGTCTGCGCAAGCAATACAGCGAGCATTGGAACGATATCTTTAAAACTATTACGACTGATAATGGTTCTGAATTTGCGGATCTATCTCAGCTGGAAGATATTTCCAAATCACTAGTTTATTATGCTCATCCATATACTTCTTGTGATAAAGGCACTGTAGAGAGGCATAATGGCCTTATTCGCAGATTCATTCCTAAAGGTGACTATATTCATAACTACTCTCTCCAACAAATCATTGACATTGAAACTTGGTGCAATTCATTGCCAAGAAAGATCTTGGCTTATCATACACCAGATGAAATCTTTGAAAGAGAATTAGATCGCATCTATCAAACAGCCTAAACAAAAGTGTTCAAGTTATTATTGCAATTTACGA
>NZ_PCYR01000073.1:0-1360 GCF_002553805.1 Lactobacillus sp. UMNPBX19 | reverse complement strand
TCAATCCTTAGTCGCTTAATATTAATAAAGTGTCCAATTTTTGTGGGTCACTACAATGTTAACTTTTTTTAGAGATAGGTACTCAAAAAGTAAGATTGTTGTCATTAACATGGTGACCGTAATTGCTAACCCGTAAGCTGCCTCCATGTGTTCTGATGTCTTAAATAAAAAGACAATTCCGATTGTAGCAACGCATAGCATTTTATTAATAGAAGGAATGAAGATCTGTCCTTGTTCAGTAGAGGGATAGATAATTTTCATCCTTGGTAAAAATTTTAAGCCACTTGCTTCTGAAACTAATGTAAAAGATCCGGTAATTAGAGCCTGAGAAGCGATAATGGCTGCTAAGGTAGCTAAAATGATGGCAAAAAATTTCCACTGACTTGGAAGAGCTTCAAAGAAAGGATTAAAGTCGGTATTACCAGCATGATAGTTAGGATTTTCTAAAATCCATACTCCTTGACCAAGATAGTTCAAGGCTAGACAAATAAAGACGTAAGGCCAAGAAGCCATGATATTGCCTTTTCCTACGTGGCCTACGTCTGAATAAAGTGCTTCTGCCCCTGTAGTTGCTAAAAAGATAGCTCCTAGGATTAAGACACCAACCTTATTTGCTGGGCTAAACAAAATTTTGACTGCTAACACAGGGTTGAGAGCCTCAAGGAGCGACAAGTCATGACTTAGGTTCATAGCACCAATTAAACCTAAAAAAGTAAACCAGATAAGCATAATTGGCCCAAAAGTTTTTCCAATTATACTAGTTCCCATTCTTTGGATGGAAAATAAAAATAAAAGAATGATGATGGTAATAATAAGAACACTATTTTGATTAGGAACGGGAATATCATTGCCAAATCTCATGTTTTTAAGACCTTCAATTGCTGTCGTGACAGTAACTGCAGGTGTCAGTGTGCCGTCTGCAAGCAAGGCAGCTCCACCAATTAAAGCAGGAAGAACTAACCATTTGGCCTTTTTTCTAACTAAAGCATAAAGTGAAAAAATACCACCCTCACCATGGTTAGTCGCTTTAAGAGCAATTAGAACATACTTAACTGTTGTTAAAAGAGTTATTGTCCAAAGAATAAGAGAGATAGATCCGACTATATATTCTCTGTTAACACTAGCAATTCCTCCATTTTCATTCACAATTGCCTTCATAACATAGAGAGGACTTGTACCAATATCGCCATAGACGATTCCAATTGAAACTAAAAGGCCAGCTAGAGTGACCTTTTTTCGTACACCATTATTCATATTAAAATTTCCTAATAAAATAAAACATAATGACATTTTAGATAAATAAAAGTGTCTGGGAAAAAACTAACTTTCAGATACCAAAAGACGATCAATCCAACTCTTA
>NZ_PCYR01000072.1:0-1372 GCF_002553805.1 Lactobacillus sp. UMNPBX19 | reverse complement strand
GAAACTGTCAAATCTTTTGTGTAAATAGATCTTTCTCGTAAATTGATTTTTTAATTATTTATTTAATCAAAGTAGGATTCTAAGGTGTCCTGAACCTGACCAAAGCCTTTATGAATTCGATTGAAATAACGGTCATTGTAGCTCATTGCCTGAATACCAATAAAAGCATCAAGCGACTGTTCAGTTGGAAACTCTGCCTTAGGCTTAGCTTTGCGCTTGATCACATTGTTAAATGATTCAATCATGTTAGTCGAATAAATTGAAGCTCTGATCTGCTTGGGATAGTTATAAAAGACCAGCAGATCTGGTTCTATGTCTTTCAAGCTTCTGATAACATGGCTGTAAACCTTGCCCCATTTGGTATAGAAGTCATGCAGGACAGCTGTGGCTTCTTCTTTGTTTGTCTGTTGATGCACCTGTTTGAATTCGTTCATGATCTTTTCACGATCGTCGACGCGTACTTTAGCGCAGATATTGCGCATGACATGAACCAAACAGCGTTGAAAATGAGCTTTAGGATAAGTCCTGGCCAAGGCTGTTTTCATGCCAACAACACCATCAGAAAGAAAAAGCTCAACTTGCTTTAAGCCTCTGGATTTCATGTTTTGAAGCATATCTGTCCAGACTTCAATGTTCTCGCTAGGCGCAATGCAGTAGTCAATGACCTCCTTGTGCCCATTAGGCTTGATGCCAATGGCAATATAGACTGCTTCACGCTCAAATGTTTCTCGGCGCAAAGGAAGGTATGTCGCATCCAAATAGACGCAGAAAAACTTGTCGCTTAGCTTGCGTTTGTGGTAAGCCTCAACCTTTGGAATCATCTGCTTGGAAATATTTGATACCTGAGCTGGACTGTAATGGCTGCCATACATCTTTTCAATTAGATCGGCTATTTCCCTGGTGGTCACGCCCTTGGAGTAAAGCTTGATAATCATGCTTTCCAAGATATCCGAGTGCTGCTTGTAGTCAGGCAGCGTGTGCTGATGAAATTGACCGTTGCGATCCCGAGGCACTTGCACTTCAATTGGGCCAAATTGCGTATCAACTTTGCGGAAATAAGCACCATTTCTAGAATTGCCAGTATTCCAGCCATTTCTGGCATAGGGATCATAGCCCAGAAAGGCAGTCAATTCAGCTTCTAACAAGTTATTAACAGCTTGTTGTAGCTCTTTGCGCAATAAATCATTTATTTTGTCTGGATTGAATAGAGCTTGAGCAAAATCTTTGGTAAAATCATTCATGAAGGAGTTCTTCTTTCTGTATGTGTTTTTTTGTTCAAACCAATCATACGAGAAAGGAACTCCTTTTTCTAATGTTTAAAGAAATAAATTTAAGGAATCATTCATCCTTACACAAACTATTTTACAGTCTC
>NZ_PCYR01000071.1:0-1396 GCF_002553805.1 Lactobacillus sp. UMNPBX19 | reverse complement strand
TTTGATTCCTTTTCTTTTATAATATTTTCTTCGAGTCTAATTCTAATTAATAAATGTTTGAAATTTCTATAGCCATAAGCAGTACGTTCAATTTGTTTAATCTTGCGGTTAACTCCTTCAAGACAACCATTAGAATAAGTTGAGGTAATACCGTTTAGGACACCAGAATAATTACGTTTAAAAGTTAATAGAGTTTGATGCATTTGTTTACCAACACTTTGTTTTGAATGAAGTAGATGGATAACTTTCTTTTCATCGTTATCCTGAATAGCAGTCATAAAGTCCTGCATAACCCAATAAGTATTTTCTAAGGTTTGGTCACAATCTAAACCATCTAAGACAACATGCTCCTGTGTTAGACAGTCCTTAAAATGCCAGTCGTAATAAGGAGTAGTCTTATTAAGTTTGTCATATTTCATGAGATAAAGCTTCCAAGGAGACTTTAAAAGCTTATATTCACGGCTTCTTTTATTAAATTGCTTCATGATTTGAACTCGGAAAATATTAAACGATCTAGTAAGCATTTGAACCATATGAAAACGGTCAATAACTATCTGAGCATTTGGAAATAATTTTCTAGCAACTAAAGGATAATAACAATTAAGATCCATAGTTACTGTTTTAACCATTGCACGAGCTTTAGGAGTGAACTTGTAAAAATAGCGTAGAATATCAGGTTTGAAACGAGTTCTAAGAATTTGAACAACTTTGTGAGTATCACCATCTAGACAAATAAAGTGAAGCTTTTTGCCTACACCTTTGAATTCATCAAAGGCTAAGTGTTCAGGGAGATGATCAAAGTCATCATAGAACTTAGAAGAGCAGGCTTCTAATACTCTTTGAACCGTGTTGACAGATACATTATGTTCTCTAGCAATGCTGGTCATTGAACGATCTTCAGTAAGAGCAGAAAGTATTTTTCGCTTAGAAGTGTTAGAGATATAGGAGCCTTTATTAACCAGATTAGATTGAGCCATAGATCTTTTTAAACAGTCATTGCAGAGAACACGTTGTTTTCTTAATCTGATAGTAACGGGCTTACTAGCATCAGCAGTAATGAAACGAACGTTAGAAACGTAATGACCGTTATGCTTAAGATTAGTAGAACGACAATAAGGACAAGTAGGCTGGATCAGCTCAGCTAAATATATTTTGTAAATCTTACCGTTAATATTTTCATTTGAATAATCAGAAAAAATAATGTTTTTATCTTCAACATCAAGAGTAAATTTAATATAATCATTTAAAGAGGACATAGTTTGAATCTCCATACACTTAATTGAATTGGTCGAAGAAGGATTTTAAGTAAGAGAGGACTATGGCCTCTTTTTTTACGTAAAAAAATCCTGTCGATAGAATATCATAGATATTCATCAACAGGAAAAATTATACAGCC
>NZ_PCYR01000070.1:0-1428 GCF_002553805.1 Lactobacillus sp. UMNPBX19 | reverse complement strand
TATGTTTAGTATACTCTTTTTTCTCTATAATAATGATTGACATTCTATAAGAAATGTTGTTGATGAACAGTTGATGATAAGAATCAAGCAACTGTGAAATAGTTGTTTGGTTCTTTTTCTTTGACTAAATTTTCTTCAAGTCTAATTCTGATTAATAAATGTTGATAATTACTGTAGCCATAAGCAGTGCGTTCTATTTACTTGATCTTACGGTTAACCCCCTCTTCAAGCCATCCATTAGAATAATTAGAAGATATTCCGTTTAAGACACCAGTGTAGTTGGAAGGTTAACAGGGGTTGATGCATTTGCTTGCGGAGAGTGTGTTTAGAATGAAGCAAATGAATGACTCTCTTTACGTCTTTAGTTTCAATAGCAGACATAAACTCTTATGTATTTTCCAGGGTTTTATCGCAGTCGAGACCATCTAAAACTACGTGTTCTTGGGTTAGATAATCTTTGAAGTGACAGTCATAATAAGGTTTAGTCTTATTAAGTTTGTCATACTTCATTAAGTAAAGCTTCCAAGTAGATTTTAATAGTTTGTATTCACGAGAATGTTTTTGGAATTGCTTCATAGTTTGAACTCTTAAACTATTAAAAGATCGCGTAAGCATTTGAACCATGTGAAAACAATCGATTACAATTTGAGCATTGGGAAAGAGTTCTCTGGCGACTAATGGATAATAGCAGTTAAGATCCATAGTAACAGTTTTAACTCTCGCTCTAGCTTGAGTAGAGAACTTATAGAAATAGTGCAATATTGCAGGTTTAAAACGAGTTCTAAGGATTTGCACAATTTGATGAGACTCACCATCTAGACAAATAAAGTGAAGTTTCTTGCCAACTCCTTTGAATTCATCAAAAGCAAGATGGTCAGGAAGATGATCAAAGTCATCATAAAATTTGGCAGAACAGGATTCCAAAATTCATTGGACAGTATTGACAGATAGATTGTGTTCTCTAGCAATACTAGTCATAGAGCGATCCTCAGTAAGAGCGGAAAGAACTTTACGTTTGGAGACGTTAGAAATATAGCAGTACTTATTAATGAGATTAGACTGAGCAATAGAACGCATATTGCAATCACGGTACAACACACGTTATTTGAATAAGCGAATAGTAACAGTCGAGCTGGCGTTAGCAGTGATGTAACGGATGTTAGTTTGAAGACAACCATTGTGAATAATGTTAACAGAACTACAAAAAGGACAAGCAGGCTGCTCTAATCCGGCTTGATAAATTTTTCGTTTAATGCCATTTTCTAATTTAAAGAAATAATCCAGGAACGTTATGTGAGGGGCTTTAATATCAAGTGCAAATTTAATAGAATTATCGATAGAGGACATAGTAAAAACTTTCTAATTAATAAATGCGTAAATTGCAATAATAAATTGAACACTTTTAATCAAGCTGCTTGATAGATTAGA
>NZ_PCYR01000006.1:0-85040 GCF_002553805.1 Lactobacillus sp. UMNPBX19 | reverse complement strand
TGTAACCTTTAAATTCTGGAGCTGAGTATCTTTCCCACTTAGCAGTAGACCATTCACCCACAGATTTGATTTCCCCAGTAGGTGCATAAAGAATCACTTCCCGTGTCACTGTTGCTTTTTGGACAACTTTTTGGTCAGTTCCGTTTGGCTCGTGGACAATAATTGTTCGAGTAATGTCCTTGGTTTCTTGCTTTGGGGTCTCATTAGCTGTATAGCTAATCTCAACAGTTGTATCCTGAGTGTCCTCGTTCACAGTAGTTTCATCAATTTGAGCTGGGGCTGGAGTGTAACCTTTAAATTCTGGAGCTGAGTATCTTTCCCACTTAGCAGTAGACCATTCACCCACAGATTTGATTTCCCCAGTAAGTGCATAAAGAATCACTTCCCGTGTCAATGTTGCTTTTTGGATAACTTTTTGGTCAGTTCCGTTTGGCGTGTGGACAATAATTGTTCGAGTAATGTCCTTGGTTTCTTGCTTTGGGGTCTCATTAGCTGTATAGCTAATCTCAACAGTTGTATCCTGAGTGTCCTCGTTCACAGTAGTTTCATCAATTTGTGCTTTGTCTGGAGTGTAACCTTTAAATTCTGGAGCTGAGTATGTTTCCCACTTAGCAGTAGACCATTCACCCACAGATTTGATTTCCCCAGTAGGTGCATAAAGAATCACTTCCCGTGTCACTGTTGCTGTTTGTTTAACTGTTTGGTCAGTTCCGTTTGGCGTGTGGACAATAATTGTTCGAGTAATGTCCTTGGTTTCTTGCCTTGTGATCTCATTAGCTGTATAGCTAATCTCAACAGTTGTATCCTGAGTGTCCTCGTTCACAGTAGTTTCATCAATTTGAGCTGGGGCTGGAGTGTAACCTTTAAATTCTGGAGCTGAGTATCTTTCCCACTTAGCAGTAGACCATTCACCCACAGATTTGATTTCCCCAGTAGGTGCATAAAGAATCACTTCCCGTGTCACTGTTGCTTTTTGGACAACTTTTTGGTCAGTTCCGTTTGGCTCGTGGACAATAATTGTTCGAGTAATGTCCTTGGTTTCTTGCTTTGTGATCTCATTAGCTGTATAGCTAATCTCAACAGTTGTATCCTGAGTGTCCTTGTTCACAGCAGTTTCATCAATTTGAGCCGGGGCTGGAGTGTAACCTTTAAATTCTGGAGCTGAGTATGTTTCCCACTTAGCAGGATTCCATTCACCCACAGATTTGATTTCCCCAGTAGTTGCATCAAGAATCACTTCCCGTGTCAATGTTGCTGTTTGGATAACTTTTTGGTCACTTTCGTTTGGCGTGTGGACAATAATTGTTCGAGTAATGTCCTTGGTTTCTTGCTTAACACCATCGACATAAACCTTTCGACTATCTTTAACTACTTGCCCATCAGCATAAGTATGACTGTAAGTGACAGTGTATACCCCCGCCTTAGTCAAGTCGACCTTATCAACCACAGCGGCCGTAGCAGCCCCTGGAGCTTGGTATTCATAACTAATATCCACGTCCGTCTTTGGCAACTTTTCTAGTTGATCGCGCGTCTTACGCTGTCCTGCGTCATCAGCAGCATAAATCTCATCAATCATTGAAGTGGTGTCCCATGGCTTAGCATTTGGATCTGCCACATAGTGTTGATCCTTATTTAAAATAATAGCAGGCACAGCTTGAACTTGGATTACCCAGGTAGATGGGTCATTATAGACAGGTCTATCATCATCAACACGTTTTGCCAGTGGCAGGGTGACGTATGCATAGAATGGCATTTCCTGAGCTTTACCGTTGTTGTTAGCATACTTGACCGTGTAACCATGGTTAGCAAAAATTTCTTGAATTTTGCTTAGGTCAATAAAGTATTGCGCACTGCCATAAACAACCGATGGTAAGTGCCCTTTTGGTAGTGAATCCATATTGAATGATCCCTTATAGGTTGGGAAGTTGCTAATTTTTAAGGCATCCCACCCATTTGGCATATCTTTGGAAATTTCCTTAACGAGCTTCCAGTCTGATTCACCAGGTTGTTCCCCCATGAACTCAGTCGGAAGCAAGACTACCCGCTTAACCTCGCTTAAGTCCTTCTTCACAGTTGTAAAGTAAAGATCTGCCCAGTTTTGAGTGAAACCCTTACCATAGTCGTTAATATGTGGAGAGAAAGTTAAGGATGGGGTTCTGGCAGACAGCTGACCGGTATACTTAACTGGGATAACAAATTCAACCATATCATCTGGCTTGATAGCAACCCCTGTCATAGAAATATTAGTGGCTTGATCCCCTACATTGTTGTGAGCCTTGAGATATTCTGCCCAACTATTATAATAATTACCTCCGTCTTTAGGTCCATTAATAGCCCATTTATAGGACCAACCTTGTTGGCTCTTTAACTGCGGACCATCGGCACCTAAACGACTAGTATCAATTGCTATCGTTTTATTATCAGCAAAGTTAAACCAAAGTCCGGAGCCAACTTCTTTGTCACCATTGTGATAAATAAGGTGGTATTCTAAGCTATTTAAATCAATTTGGTCGACATTAAAGATTGATTGTGAATTACCATTGGCAGCCACATATCCTGTTACATATGTTTTACCATCTTTGCCTTTAGCAGTGTAGTAACCAATAGCATCACCATGTGTCATTTTAATCCAGTCTGAAGTAGTTCTCTGGGGATTATTGTAGATCCCAGTAGTAACAGTGTCTTTATCAGTTGTTGGCTTAGCTGGTGTTTCAATTTGAGCTGGATGTAATTCACGAAATTCTAATTCCAATCCTGGATACGAATTAAATCCATTAAAATAACTAGTCAGAAAAATACTAGTTGTTTGTTGTGTATTACCAATATATTTAACTGGAATTGTCGTCGAAATAGTATCATTAGCTTCAATAGGGTCGGTCATATAGAATGCTCCTACCTTACTGATGTCTTTGCCCATTTTAACCATTCTTTCGTAAGAATCATAGCTACCGCCGTCATGATTCAAACCAATTTGATATGTCTTACCTGATTTTCCATGAGCAACAATTCCATCGGTTCCCAGCCGGCTAGTATCTATTTGCATTACTTTTGTATCCCAGCCAAACAAAGTAGCAATATTCTTTTTAACGTCAGTGTTTTCAAAATCCACATGAACCTCTAAACTGTTAGGATCCAGTCGATTACTAATTATCAATGACTTAATTTTTTTCTGTGCATCCGCATATGAAGAAACGTAAATTTTGTTATCAAGCCCTCTAACTGTAAGGTAAAGTTTCAGTTTTCCTTGCTTTAACTGCATCCAGTCATTAGCCAAGTTACTTTGGTCGTTGATAATAGCAGTATTAGCTGATTTATCTGGAACCGTTGGATCTGGTGTTTCAGCAATAGGTGCTGCCTTCGCTACCTTCATTACTGGTCGTAGTCGTGCAGCCCATACCCGTACTTTAGACTTGGCGGTTGTCTTTTGTGTAGCTGGTTTTGCGTCGTTAGTCGACGTTACTTCAGTATCTTTTTTGCCGACATTGGTAGGCTTTTGCGGAGTTTCACTCGCATTTGTCCGCTTGTCTTTATCTTTTTCTTCAGCTGTAGTTGCTACCTTTTTTTCTTGATCAGCTGTAGTTGATGCAGCAGGAGCTGTAGTTGCTACCTTTTTTTCTTGATCAGCTGTAGTTGATGCAGCAGGAGCTGCAGTTGCTACCTTTTTTTCTTGATCAGCTGTAGTTGATGCAGCAGGAGCTGTAGTTGCTACCTTTTTTTCTTGATCAGCTGTAGTTGATGCAGCAGGAGCTGTAGTTGCTACCTTTTTTTCTTGATCAGCTGTAGTTGATGCAGCAGGAGCTGCAGTCCCTTCAGAACCTTGATGGTCTGCTACCTTGCTATCTGCTTGGGCAGTCTGACCAGTAGGTGTAGTATGTGTATTAGTTGGCATCGTATCGGCTAATACCGCATGGTTGCTATATAGCATAAAAGTTGTCCCCAACAATACTGATGCTGCTCCTACAGATAACTTCCGTATTCCCCAACGTTGCTTCCTTTCGGCAAGCTTTTGTTGGTAGACTTGATGATTGTTTTTCGAAACCATATCCGTTCCCCCTAAGCTCATAAAATATATATAGTTATTTTACTTTTAGTGTAGCACATATTTCGTATAAATCTATCAAAAAAAGACTTTCTAAATTTCAAGAATAAGTTAGTCACTAAGCTGAAATAAATAGCACTGACCAATTATTATTGGTTGATGAGAACGTGACATCTCTTGATAGAATGCTTTACAGTAAACATCCATTGCAGAACGTCCATTAAATATGGCTCGTGGATAGTGATTCATCCAGTTATTAGTCGCTATAATCTAGGCACTACTATAATCATTAATAGCTTGGCCCTTAGTAATCTCCTTCCGGAGAAAACGATTATTGATTTCATTGGATCCACGTTCCCAAGGGGAATACGGATCAGCATAGAAAACATGATCGTGAACTTGTGTTAACTCACTAAATTCTGAACCGTTGTCAGAAGTAATTGTTTTAAAAATGCGATAGTAAGCATTCTTGCCAAGCTTCTGACGCAACTCAACAAAAAATGATTCACTGCATATGCAGTTTTATTGGTGATTTTTCTCGTAATATTAACCCGTGAAAAACGATCAGTCATTACTAGAACAACGCTATCCTTGCCATCTTTATGACCTTGAATAGTGTCTAGTTCCCAATGACCAATTTCGGACCGTTGGTCCGCAACCTGTGGACGTTGAGCAATGTTAGGTCCTAAGCACTTTTTGGCTTGTGGATGAGATTGATGGTGTTTACGTTTAGTTTTCTCAAAAAGGTCCAAGTTAGACGTACGGAATACACCATCATTAATCCACTGATACAAAGTCACAACAGACTTAGGGATCAGTGAATCATCACTCATCAAATCACGTGCCTTATAAATAGCCGCTTGAGGAGAGTAACGATGCTCATCAAATTCACCAAGCATTAATTGGTCGGCCAATTGTAAAAAACGCTTTGAGCGGTAATATAAACGAGGACTCCAGGACACCTTGGAAGCATCATTTATTTGAGTTAGTTACATATTATATGTACGAAGGCATTTCATTTACACAAGATTCTTGACGCTACCAATCTTCTAGACTATAATTAAAATCAAATAACTCAATTCGGAGGTACTAACATGACCATACCTGACGCAAATGCAATTTATCCCAATCCAGCCATCAAAGAGGTTGTCTTTATCAAGAACGTGGTCAAAAGTCCCAATATTGAAATTGGGGACTACACCTATTATGATGACCCAGTAAATCCCACCGATTTTGAGAAACACGTTACCCATCACTATGAATTTCTAGGCGACAAATTAATCATCGGTAAATTCTGTTCTATCGCCAGTGGTATTGAATTTATTATGAACGGTGCCAATCACGTAATGAAAGGTATTTCAACTTATCCATTTAATATTTTGGGTGGCGATTGGCAGAAATATACTCCTGAACTGACTGATTTGCCGTTGAAAGGTGATACTGTAGTCGGAAATGACGTGTGGTTTGGGCAAAATGTGACCGTCCTACCAGGCGTAAAAATAGGTGACGGTGCCATTATCGGAGCAAATAGTGTCGTAACAAAAGACGTCGCTCCATATACAATTGTCGGTGGCAATCCAATTCAACTCATCAAACCAAGATTTGAACCAGAAGTTATTCAAGCATTAGAAAACCTGGCATGGTGGAATAAAGATGTTGAATGGATAACTGTTAATGTTCCTAAACTAATGCAAACAACGCCCACAGTTGAATTGATAAACAGTTTAATGGAAAAATAAAAGCAAAAAAGGCCGTGCAAGCAATCCAAGAATGATTGTTTACACGGCCTTTACTATTTAGTGAATCCAATTTATTAATAATAGATATGATATACCAGTAAAAAATACACTAGCCACCTCTGGCGGTACTCTACTCGTATATTTTATTTACGACCTTCTGATGATAAAGGTCACTTCCCTGTCCCCAGAAAATAAAGCTTAGTGAAACATAAACGACAGCCAATATTATATTGAAAACATCGAATTTCATGTTATTAGTGAGCATCATTCCAACGATAAAGGCAATTGCTAAAAATGGAATAATTGCGCCTAACCAAACATGTGAATTGTTACCTAGCACATATTTCTCAAGAATCAGAGAGGCGATTGAAACTACAATAAAAATAATCCCTAACATAATTACACCCCCATAATTAATTCAGCGTATATTATGTTAACACTAATAATTTTCTGAAATAAAGGGAAATGTCTTTGAAAACGTCTCCAAGAAACAATTCAACACTTTTTTGCCATCTTATTGGATAATTAACAGTACTGGGGGATTTTTAATCTTGTCCTAAATTTCAAGAATAAGTTAGCCACTGGACTCAAATAAATAATACTGACCAATTGATTATTGGTTGATGGAGCTGTGATATCTCTTGGTAGAAGGCCTTACGATAGATATCCATTGACGAATGTCCATTAAACATAGCTCGTGGATAGTGATTCATCCAATCATTAGTCGCTATGATCTGAGCACTACTATAGTTATTTATAGCTTGGCCCTTAGTAATCTCCTTCCGGAGAAAACGATTATTGATTTCATTGGATCCACGTTCCCAAGGGGAATACGGATCAGCATAGAAAACATGATCGTGAACTTGTGTTAACTCACTAAATTCTGAACCGTTGTCAGAGGTTATTGTCTTAAAGATGCGATAGTAAGCATCTGTGCCCATTTTCTGGCGTAAATTTATAAAGAACTGATTTACTGCATGCGCAGTTTTACCAGCAATTTTTCTCGTAATATTAACCCGTGAAAAACGATCAGTCATTACTAGTACAACACTGTCATTACCGTTTTTCTGTCCCTGAACTGTATCTAGTTCCCAATGGCCAATTTCGGACCGTTGGTCCGCAGTTTGAGATCGTTGAGCAATATTAGGCCCTAAACACCTTTTAGCTTGCGGATGAGTTCGATGATGCTTACGTTTAGGTTTTTCAAAGAGGTCTAAATTGGATGTACGAAGCACACCCTCATTAATCCATTGATATAAAGTTACAACCGACTTTGGGATCAGGGTGCCATCATTCATTAAATCTCGAGCCTTATAAATAACCGCTTGTGGGGAGTAATGGTGGTCGTCAAATTCACCAAGCATTAATTGGTCGGCCAATTGTAAAAAACGCTTTGAGCGGTAATATAAACGAGGACGACCGGACCGTTGGTAGCATTTAAGATAAATATTCTGACCAGCTTCATAACTGTAGATGTGATAAGAGTAATCGTAAGTCTTACCATTGAATTTTTAACGACGAATTTGGCGAACTGTACCACGTTTAAGCTCATTATTAATGGTTTGGTGGTTCACTCCTAATTGACGACCGATTGCGCGATTGGAAAGTCCTTGCGACTTTAAAATCGCAATCATCACTCGCTCTTCTTTAGTAAGGTGTGCATATTTGCGATGAGTGGCCAAAAGGTTAGTGGGCATGGTATCATTTAAGTGCGTCATTTGACTGACATCCTTTCATATAGGTTTGATTCACTTAATATGATACCTGATGTCACGCCGAATGGCGTTTTTGCATTTACCACCAATTAGGTGGCTAACTTCATTCTATAATCCACCACTTCAAAAATAGTTTTTTTGAAGTCATTCATTATATAAATGCAAGATCATTTAATGAGCAGTTGGGTTATAGTCGTAAACTTGATTAGTGCGAACCAAATTTATGATCGTTCTATTTAAATGATTAGCACATGCAATAAGAGCCACCAAATTAGTCTATTTTCGCACCATCTATGTCTGCCTTCATATCAACTTTTACACACATATTCACTACCCTAATCAACACGACCTGCTAAACTGGACATTAGCATACTCGACTATCGAAATAGGACATTGAACACTCGGCCTGCTATCCCCAAATAGAAAAAGTGTACTAATTCCAATCACCAAAAGAGGAATTAGTACACTTTTCATCTATCAAGAATGCCGGCATACCAGCGTTTACAGGCTATTTATCTGTACGTTCAAGGACCGTAACAGACTCAACATGTGGCGTCCGCCTTATCCTAATCACACATCACCTCAAACGTTGTGGTAGTGCAGTTTGTTGCAGTATTCTAGGGATGAATTTCTACAGCAATTTAACTAAGATGAGTGCTTGCTTATCATACCCAGTCTCACTATTTTAGCATTTCATCAACTAACAGGAACTCCATGAACGCTACTATGTTATAGCGTACTTAGTGCCTGTCGAGTGCGCTATAACAATATGCTACAATTTAGTTATTGAATACTACAAGGGGTGAAATAGCAATGAGCATGTTTAAACTAATCAGTAAATGGAATAATGCTTCAGAGACTTTTCGAGCTCAACAATACATTCTTAATTTGGCTAAGGAAGAAGATCTAGTAAAGATTGAAGAAGCCATCAAGCAACGTCGAGAAGAGTTAGCTAAAAAGGAGTCGAGGCAATAGCAGTGGGAAATGTTACACCACTATCCACATTCCGAGCATACTAAAAGACCGTCCCGTTAACTTTAGCAGATTGCGGACGGCCTTTTATCAGCCTAAGTAACTAAGCAGCTATCTTTAAGGCTGCTCAGTTTTCTTTGAACATTAATATTCTAGCCATCAGTGACAAATACACGTAACCTACCTTGATTTTTGCTACGTGATCTAAAAACAATCAGCAAAACTTACTACACACTCAATATGGCTCTTCCTTGCCATCAGCTGCTAAATTTGCTTTTATCGTGTCATAGGTTTGTTTATTCTCTTCATTTGAAGCTGTTGTATCCAAAATTAGCACTGCATCAACAATATCATATATTTTTTCTGGATTATTATTAAAATCATTGGTGGTTATCAGGATGTTCTTTCTAGCCTTAGAGTTTGTCAATACTTTTCTAAATTTATCCAGTTCTGAAATATCACTTATCACTGTTTGGACTGGATGAAAGATAGCAAAGTCCTTATTGTCATTAAATCGAAAGTCCCTATGTTTTTTCCATTGCGTGAACTGAATATTCAAACCGTTAATTTTGAAAATATCTTTTAAATTAAAACGAGGTAATGGTTTGCGAAGTCCTTGCTCCAAAAACCTTTTTTCATCCTGTACTCTTGTATTGCCTATTACGAGTGTACCATTTTGGTAATTTGGCAAATCATTTAAAATTCCGAAAGCTAATAATACTTTATCATCGTCAAAGTAACCTCTTATCAAAATATTGTGGATGTTTTGATTCGCCATTAAATCACAGAATTTATCAACAAATTTTCGGGGCACCATTTTTTCAATAATCTCAGCCATATGTTAAACACCTCACTTAATCGTATACGATACTTCATCCGCAATGTCACAGATTTCGGCAATCTTAGAAATCAAGGCTAAAACCACATTAGCTGAGAAGTTGGTTTCAATACTAGTTCCATTGTCCAATATTTCTGGCACCCGTTGACTAGCAAACAGCATCTTATTCAATGAGCTGTCACCTTTAATCTTCTCATAGTTGCGACTATCCAATTGCCAAATATACTCCATAAAACTAATCAACATCTTGCGCCAAGAATCGAGTGAAATATCTTCGTCACTGATAGTTAATCTAGTTGGCTTTTTACCAGTAATATCAATTGACTCGGTAATTGTGTGCTCTCCAGAGATATCCTCCACTTGAAGCGTATCAACCGGTCTAGGAAAAATTGAGATTAATTCTTGGGCAAGTTGTTCTGTTCGCTTAACGATACTTTCTTTATTCCAAGTTGGATACTCGGCTGCAATTTCTCGCGTTAAACTGACATTGGATGTTTGGTAAACTTCCTTCTTCTCACTGTACACTTTATTACCCATTTCCTGGTTATACTTAGTTAACGTTAAGTTGCCAATCACACCACCCATTTCCTCATTGATCCGGTTAGCATTAGGGAGTTCAATTCGCCAATCATTGTTTAGCCGTTGTGGCATAATGTGTTCAACCTGGGCATCGTCAAAGTCGATGGTTTCCTTAGTCCGTGACTCCTCTAGAACCACTAACGCTAATTTGGCTAAATTATTTCGTAGACTGTACAAGTTAACATTCATCAGACTGTCTGCAAATTTTTTATCATCCGGGAAGGAGGCATTTAGTAATGAAACTAGCCTTGCACGATAATCACCAACTGCCTTTGCCTTATCGCATAAGGCAATTACCATGCGATTTAGCCCATTAGTAGGAAGTTGGCAAACCTTCAGTCGGAAGAGGTAGCTTTCCATGATCTGAGCGACTTCAATCACATCATCTTGGCTAACTTCACCTGTTGAGGTCATCTCCAGCATCATGAAAAAGTAAGGATAAACCACTCGACTGTCCATGGCATTAATGTGACGCAAAATTGGATTTAACTCCTGAATTCCGGTCTCAGCATGGATCAATTGATCATAAAAAATGGCAAACCGATACAGATCGGCTAGGGCTTCTTCAGAGTCCAACCCCTGTCCATGGTAAAACTCCTTATAAAGCGGATAGATTTTAGTTTTATTAATCATCTTGTGCATCTTCATCGTTAAGTAAAATCTGATGAAATCTGCAAAGGTATTGGTTGTGAAAATTCTCTCCATTTTAACCCAGTACTCTTGGTATAGGCGAGATTGTTTATCTGAATCTAGCTTCATTAATAGAAAGTTACGCACCAAGTCGGATGCAGACAAGGATACCCCTGTCGAGTTCAAACTTTCAAAAATCACCTGCGGATTCTCATCTTGCACATCATTAGTCAGCTCTATATAAACCATATTGAAATGGTTCAAGGCCTCATAGAGTTCCATACTTGAGAATTCGGATTGTTGGATCCGCTTCTTGAAATATTGATAGTTTTTGACTACCTTAGAAGGCTCATTATACTGATCGAGTCGGTCATTCATCACGGCCTCAAAGGCTTCCATATCATGAGCAACGGGTTTCAACTTGAGATGATTATTTTCTTCCAGATATTTGTTGGTCAAATACTGCTCTTGAATCTCTGCCCGCACTTGATCATTTACATCAGCTAAGGACTTCAAAAGAAGCATTAAACTCATTAACCGTTGTTGACCATCAATGATTCGGTAAATATGACTCAGCTTCCGACCCGTTTCAGCAACATAGACCATTGCCCCGATAAAATGATCTTGATCATCCTCAGCGGCAATGGTCAGATCCTTAAACAGCTGGCTACATTGCTGCTCATCCCATTCGTAGTTTCGTTGAAAAACAGGAATTTCAAAGATGGTCTTTCCGTTTTCAAGGAAGTCAAACAAATGAATACTGTCTGCTTTCACCTTATTTCTCACCTCCAAATTCTTTTTGAATTACTTCTTCTAGCGTTCCATTCTTCGCATATTCGGCAGCATCAATTTGCTTGAAATGTTTACCAAGCACTGAATTCTTTAAGCCTTCGTCAAAACCAAAAATATAATTAGTTGCAATCAAGTAAATGATCCGAGTTGGAGCTAGACCATAAACTTGATGCTTCATAATATGCTCGATACGTTCCTGGTCATCCGGGAATAATTCCTTCATCTTCTCGTTTTGGAAAAGGCGCTTGACGATTTCCGTAATGTAGAGCCCAGACTTCATGTAAAGGTCCGCAAAAGTCTTATTAGGATCAGCAAAAATTCTTGGGTTATTAGCTTCTAAATCATCGACCATGTGCTTAACTACCGCTTTTGGTGTATAAATCTGATTGGTCTTTTGCGGCGGAATATAATCAAAAATATCTTCATCGTTATCTTCATTAAAGTAGTCGCTTAGCTTTTCCTTTAATTCCAAGAATTGTTGAATGGAATCGTTGAAGACTACTTCATCAAAGAGGTGCCCATCAAAGTGCTTCTTCTCACCACTAGCTTCGTCAACATAGTCGCCACCATCACGAAGAAAACGGAATTGATCTTCACTAATACCTGTTACTTCTTTAAAGACATCGTCTTCCGTGTAATCATCAAAGTTCTGCAAGGTTAAGTTTTCATCACCATAAGCCATAATGAAGCTTGGAATGGTCCGTGAAAAGCCACGTAAGTGAGCCCGCGCATCCTCTTCGACATTCTTCATCTTTTGCTCTTCTTGATGCTTTTCCACCCGTTCGATTACATTAGCAGGCGTATCAGCAACAGTCTTTTGAACTTGCTGGCGAGCTTTCTCAGTAAACTCTTGTAAGATAGCTTCCGACCTTGCTTCATATTCCTGATCTGCCTCATGCAGTTCATCTTCGCTCCGTGCAGCCGCTTGTTTCTGCTTGTAGTCAACTTCAGCTAACTTCTTCTTATCATTTAGTTCGTCAGCAAGTTGATGGAAGGCTTGCTCGGTATCCTTTTCTACTTGCTTTTGATAACGTTTAGCCTCAGACTTGCTCAAACCATAATCGTCACTAACCCGGTTAACGACTTCCTTACCGACAGAATCATTCAACTGCTTAGCAATTTCTTTAGCAGCAGATTTAAAGTCAGTTTGATCTGTATTGGTAACAGCATCGGCAACTTGCTGACCCATATCACTATAAACCTTATCACCAAACAAATCCTTAGACTTGCCAATCACACGTTCCTTAGGAATCTCAACTTCGCCTTGATCATTAACAGCAACGTCTTCTGCACCCTCAATTGCGTTCTGGCTTCGCTTACCCTTTTCTTCCTTAGCAGTTACCAAGCCATCCAAAATATTACGCACTTCAGTCGGTGCACTAAAGATGCGGCTAATATTAGTAAAGAGGAAGTTACTCATGAAACCACGCTTAACCACTTCTTGTGACTTCAAATGACGTGGAATTGACATCACTTGCTTAGCGTCTAATTCTACCATCTTGCCATCTTCATCTTCCCCAATGACTGGGAAGAAGTTCAATAACTGGCGAATATTAGCTTCGTGTTCCTCAGCAGTTCCCTTACCATTAGCTGTCTTTTCTAGTAGATTGTTGGCAAATTCATCAAAAATTGTCAGGGTTCGGGTAGGGTCAAAGTCAAAGACATAGGCATTTTGCTTTTGAACCAGTTCACCGTTCCGGTCAAAAGTGTATGGATTTTGTGCCCGGAAAGCAGCCTGCATGTATTCCGAAGGACTCTTCATACTAGAGAGCATTAGTACCCCTGACCAAGGCTTGATAGTTACCCCAGTTGTTAGTTGTCCTACACTGAGAGTGATTGTCTTATCATGAGTTGCAATTGCTCGCTGGACCTTATCGAAGGACTTTTCATTGGCTTGTTCTAGTTGATCTTCATTTAATTGATCATCATCAAGCTTACCATCGCCGGCAGCTAAGACAATTTCATATTCACCAAAGACATCGTGAACCTTTAGCTTTTTAGCTAGGGCCTTGGCACTGTCGACTCGATTTAATAGCCAGAAAGTATGAGCAAGTTCTTGGCGTAACTCTGGTGTTGAGAAGGGATACTTCTCTTGCTTGGTCAGAGCATCCAAGAAACGGTCGACGGCTTCATCGTAAACAAATTTACCATTTTCCTTTGTTCTGAAGAACTCGTTAAGGTCAAAGGCTGGGTCGACTTGATCACCATCATAGAGCTTAACCTTCCCCTTTAACTCGTCAGCCATCATTGCTGATACCTGGTAGGTGTACATGTTCAATTGAGGCATCACTTCATAAGGATTGCTACTACCTTCTTGATTTTCATCCCAGTCAAGTTTGGCTTGTTGTTCATCCGCATATGACCAGTTATAGATTTGGTCTGAAGCAAACTTACCCTTTGCCAAAGCTTTAAATGGTGTCCCAGTCAAATGCAGGGTGTACTTGCGCTTAATCTTATCGAAAGCTTTATCGGTCTTATAGGTATCTACTCCTTCATGGGCCTCATCAATTACCAACAAATCCCACTCAAGGTCACTAATCCATTTCAACTTATCGTAATTACCACCAAAGTAGACCGAGCCTTTTAGCCCTTGCAAACTTTCAAAGGCAATTTGACCGTACTCCTTGCCATCAGAGATTGTGTCGATGAATTCACTTCTTGAAAGTACAGGCCGCTTCTTCAGAGCATCAGTTTCACTCACAAACTTAAAGTTCGTCTGCCATGCAATGAACTTATCAAAATCATCGAACCAAGAATTGGCAATGCTTGGTCGATTAGTTACCACTAAGATATTTTGCATGTTCATCTGACGAACTAAATCGTAAGTGGTTAAGGTCTTACCAAAGCGAGGCTTCGCATTCCACAAGAACTCACTGCCTTCGCCGTGTTTAAGAAAGTAGCTTACCGTTTGGTCCACTGCTTGTTGCTGTTCTTTGCGTAATTCATACTGAGTACCATCAGTTCCTTGAATATCACTAAAATCACGTTCAGTAAACTTGTAGAAATACCGATGGGAAGTATCACCATCAACATGGAACCACTCGGTTTTCGGTTTGCGTTCAACATGTTGCTTACTGGTTAAGTAATAGTGAAAATCATGATCAGTAAAAGTCTCATCTGAGCCATCTTGATAACGCGCGTTACCTTTCCAGAGAATTTCAGCTTTCACATCCGCCGTATGGGTTTGTTGCTTAATTCGATCTTCAACAGATTGACGGTCGGTATAGCCAATCTTCGTCCATCCCCGGTGAGAGATATCATTAGGCGTGGTATAAGCATAAATCATGGGGATGATCTTTTTGAATGATTTAATTGTTGGTGTTTTCATTATTTGTCACCCCGTATACTGTTTACTCTATCATTTATATATTTGAATTCTTCTTGGCTAAAACCTATGAGATCGCAAAGTTGTTTATCAATTTCTTGAGTAAAATCAATCAAATTATTGTTATTTGTATAATCTAGTACATCAGGAACCCATTTTGCGAGAGACGATAATGCCTCGTCTGTTAATAAAAAAGTATATTTAATTACTTTAGATTCAGCATACTTCATAAAATTCTCGGCCTCATTCAACGTATCAAATGACCTCAATGCTACTCTTGATCTGCCAAAAGCCGAATAATTATCCATAATAGATATTTGGTTATCACGCTTCTGACCACCGGCATTTGCACTCGAAACTACCACTTGAAATTTACTAATATATTCCTTATTTTTTTTGATAGAGTCTAAATCAGCTAAAAACCATGTAGCTCTTCCAGCTTTACCAGCCTTATCATTAGAAAATAACTTTACATATTTTTTAGTATCGAAATTTCGTTTAAAAGGGTGAATTTTGTTAGGATTATCCTCTACAAAACTGCTTTCAATTCCAAATAGCGATCTTGGAAGTATCTCATCATGTAAATAATTTAATGAATACTTTTTTACAAACGTTGATATTTTTGTAATCATAGATAAATCGGCTGGATCCAACGGAAGTATTTGTTCTCCAGGATTATCTAAATCTAATCTTTTAGTTTTACCTGACTTAGAGTAAATGTACTTAAACCCAGAGGTAGTTTTATTCATATCTTTTACAACTATAGAAATTCCATCAGCAATTCCGACCTTATCGAAAATTTCATTTGCATCAGGATAAAACGTTACTTCTTTTAGGTGAGGGTCATTTATTTGGCTCAATCCAAAATTCTTCATTCCCTTTCCAGATTGCTGAATCCATCTACCACCTGGATAAATTAGAGAAACACATTTTCTTGTTACTTTATCAGCTTGTTCCTGAAACAATTGAAAAATATTTTTTACGCTTTTCTGACCATTCTTCTTACTTAACTCAGAAGTTTCTTCCTGATATGGCGGGTTCCCAATCACCACATCGAATTTAAATTGCTTATCTTCTCCGCTCATTTTCCCGTTCCTCCTTATAGACTTTCAATACATCACATAATGCGTATTCTTTTTCAGCTTCTGTCTCTAACTCATCAAACAAACTAAGTTGTCCCTCTGCAGCTCCCACATCGCCAGCATCACTATTATTGAATAATGACTTGTAGGTAAAGACTTCACGTTGAACCTTTTCATCAACTGGCCACCAATGGCTAAACTCAATCAGCTGGTCCTCGTTCGTAGTGTACTCAAGCGTATTTCCTTGGACTATATTAGTTGCAATCACAAACTTAGCTGCCTTATAGAATTCCGTCTTGACGCTCAGTTGCTTTTGTAGCTTTGCTTGGTAGTGGTTAATCACCACTTCTAACATTGCATCCCTTGCTTTAAGCAAATTATCTTGCAAAAGTTCAATCCCATAAATACTCATCAATGCCCAGATTGCTTGCTTGGGCCAGCTAGCCTTACTAACCCGCTGATCAAGATAAGTTAATCGTTGGTGCAAAATTTCAACTAAAAATGCGCCCTCGCCAGCACTGGGTTCTAAAAATGTTGCATGTATATCTTTAATCTTCTCCTGAATTGCTGGCTCGGCTAGCATTTTTTGCACCATCCATTTTGGGGTAAAAACTTCACCATGATTCTGGACTCGTTCTTTTGATTTAATTAATTCCGTGGATTCGGCTGTTTCTTGTAACTCATATTGTTTTGCTTCTACCGTGAATTCTTGCTCATCAAACAATGAGATTTCATTTTCTTCTGTTATGGGAATTCACCCCTTACTTTCTTTCAACTTCACAAATATCACTGATATCGCAATCAAGGGCGATACAGATTTTCAATAATACTTCGGTCGTAACATTACCATTACGGCCTAACTTAGCAATTGAAGCAGCACTAACGCCACTAGCTTCTTGCAGTTCTTTTTTCTTCATGCCACGGTCAATTAGTAGCTTCCATAGCTTGTTATAGCTAATTTGCATTTGGACCTCCTAGACTTCTTTTAAAAATCCTTCTTCATTTTCATAACTAATCATATTGATATCTTCACTTTTAAAATCTATATCACTTGGTAAATGATCCGGATTTTCAACAACAATTGTTTGGTACTTCTTGCCTCGTTCTATAAAAAGTTTAAAAATACCATGCTTCATACTTTCATTAGGATTGTCACTATATTTCTCTGATAGCCCCTCAAGTGGTGTATCGATAATTAAAAACTCTGGTTTGTATAAGGCATTCTCATTTATATATTTGCTCAAGGCCATAACTGTAACAGAATTCAGATATGATCTGAAACCTTTACCATGACTAACTGCTTTCTTTTTACCATTGATCATGATATCAAATGAAGTTTGACCAAAGGTGGCAACATGATGTTTAGGATAGTTTCCTTTCTCTAACAGACAATTTAAAATATCGCCCATATCATCATAAAAATTTTCTCCCAGCTCTTGTTTTGGCTTGAATTTAACATCCTTTTATGGTATTCCTTCATCCGTTAATTCGTTAATCTTCGATGTCCTTTTTCCTAATAAGTCATCAAAAACTTTAACCTTCGATACTACCTCTATCTGTTCTCGATAATCTTTTTCAGCTGTTTTTATTTTATCCAAGCGTGGATATAGCTTCTCATTAAGTTTTATTTGGATCGCATCACTTTCCTTTTCCAGCTCAGCGTATCTTTTTTGCAAAGAAAGCTTCTCCTCGGCAAGACTAGATGTTGCTTGCTCGAGATCGTTTAGTAAGGCTAGGGTTCTAGAGAGTTCTTTCTGAGCTGCTTCAACGTGCTTAGTTTCGCTTTCTACATTAATGACTGGCTGTCCACACACTGGGCAAAGTAAAGGTTCTTCAATATTTTCAAAGGCAACTTCCCCATCAACAATGAAGCTTAACCTTTTAATATCAGAAACATATTGCCCTTTCACCGACTCATACCTGGATAAGGTTACATCTGCTGCTACCAGATTGTCATTAAGCTTACTCATCTGGTTGAAGAGTCCCTTACTTTTAGTGAGTTTATCTGTTACAAGAGCGGATACTTCATCTAATTGCTTAGTTAAATTATCAAGTTCCGTCTGTATTTTTGGTTCATTTCCGTTGCTTTTTTTGTCTTAGCCGAGATTTTTTATCCTCCGCCATTTCTATTTGCCCAGAAATATAGTCTCTAACCCATCTAAAATCCGGACGTTGGTGTTTATAATCATGACTCCGATACCAGGTCCAGATGGGGTACGTTTCTCCTTTACTAGGTACTCCAATTTTCTTGATCATTTGCTGAATCATCCAATGATAAGCTCTTAAAAAATCATTGTCATCTTTTAAGTTAATAGAAAGGTCTAGATTGCAGAAAAACTCACCTTTATCCATAATTTCTAGATAAACATTATAAGGTCGCATTGTCCAAACAATCATAATTAATCCTGATCCAAGTAAAAGTCCTTCAATCGATAAGTAGTAACTGGTTCAACATAGTAGTTGTATTTTGCCACCAAGTCACAGATCTGATCGCCATTAATCAATGTGATGATACGAGTTCCTTCCCGAGCCACCCTAACTGCTTCCCTTGTAAAGTCGGAATTAGTAATAAAAATACCAAATTCAGCATTAAACTTGTCCATTGCCCCACGGAATTTATCAATCTCAGGGGCCGATACTTTACCCTGCCAACGCTTAGCTTGAAGGGCCACCCGTGTAGTCCGGTAGTCATCTGAACGAACATAACCAAAACCGTCGATGCCACCATCAGCTACATATTGAACACCCTTTTCATCATCGACATCTACTCCCATTTTGGTAAGTAACCCACGGCAAAAGAGCTCAAATTTTCTGGGATTCATCTTCATTAATGCATCCAATAACTGTTGGCGCCACGGTTCTTCTATTTCATCTGTGCCATCCTGATTATCTTCTATTTTATCAGTAACTACTTCATTTTTTGATTTGTGATGAGGAAACTTAGCTTCTGAAATAGATCTGACGTCCTTTTTTGCATCAAATTTATTAATATCTACGTTGCGTCCTTTTTTGGACAGTTCTAGCTCGTGTCCATTCTCCGTATTAATGAATCCAGCAAGGATCAAATGCTTAACCGCAAAGTTAAACTTCCATTGAAACGGATGATAAATTTTTCCACTTTTCTTCGAAGTTCGGGTTGCGTCAATTTCTTTTTCACTGAACACATCTGAGCCGTCACGAAGTTCTTGTAGTACTTGTTTTCTCGTAACCTGACCTCCCAAATTATGCATTGCGATAAGAATCTCTTTCATCGCTTTATTTTCTATTTCAATTTGTCGATTTGCCATCTTGTTTACCGCCTTAATAATCTTCAGGAATATTAATATTATACGTCGAGTAAACTACCGTTGTGCAGATTTTCTATTTTTTAATCGAAACAGTCAAAATTTAATAGCATACTCGTTAACTCAACTCTCAACGCTAAATTGACTGATTTTTGCGCCCTCTGTAAATGCTGTTATATCAATCTTTATTCCTACTTTCACTACCATAATCAATACGACCTGCCAAACTGAACGATCGTCTACTCGACTATCGAAATAGGACATAGAACACTCGACCCGCCAGCTTCAAATAGAAAAAGTGTACTAATTCCAATCGTTCAGAAAGGAAAAAGTACACTTTCAATCACCTATAAATGCCATTATAACGCGATTTGTCGGCTATTTTTCTGTACGTTCCAGCACCGTAACACTCTCGACATGAGGAGTTTGCGGGAACATATCAACTGGATCAATTTCGTCAAAGTCATAACCTTGTTCCTTGAAGAGTTGTAAGTCACGCACCATAGTTGCTGGATTACATGAAATATAAACAATCTTCTTCGGATTTGTTTCTACAGCAGCGTCAATAAATTCTGGAGTAAGTCCCTTTCTAGGTGGATCAACGAAGATAACATCAGTTTTTAACCCTTCTTTAGCCCAGCGCGGCATTACTTCTTCAGCTTTACCTACAACATATTCTGCATTAGTGATGCCGTTTAATTTAGCATTTGCATTAGCATCTTCAACAGCGGGCTTAATGACTTCCATCCCCCTCACTGCCTTAACATGCTTAGCCACGCTAAGCCCAATTGTACCAATACCAGAATAAGCATCGATTATGACATCATCCGGCTTAAGATCAGCTTTTTGAATAGCTAAATCATACAAACGTGGAGTTTGCAGAGAATTAATTTGAAAGAAACTTTGTGGAGAAATTTTAAAACTAACATCACCAATTTTATCGGTAATTTGTGGTTCTCCCCAAAGCAAGTAATCTTTTTTACCTAAGATCACATTCGTCTTTTTAGGATTATGGTTCAAAACTACGCTAGTTACGCCTTTGATCTCACTAATTTCTTTAGTAACTCCTTTTAATTGTGGAAAATCTTTATGCAAGCATACTAAAATAACCATAATTTCACCCGTTGCTTTAGAATGGCGAACTTCAAGATAGCGCACTTCTCCCTTATTCCGATTTTCATCATAAGCAGGCACATGATTATTTCTCAAAATGTCACGTACCTTAAGTAAAACCCGATCAATTTCTGGATCAGTAGTAAAGAAGTTAGTTAACGGCACCAAGTCATGGGAATGTTTTCTAAAAAATCCAATATCAAGCTTGCCATTAACTTCACGTACTGGCACTTGTGCCTTATTCCGATAACCTGTTTCTTCTGGACTAGGCATCGTTTGACCTACTTTAACATTATCTAAGTCTGCTTTATGTAGTAAATTAACAACTTGATTACGTTTAAATTCAAGCTGTTTATCATACTTAATGTGAGCAAGAGATGCTAAGCCAGTTTGAACCCATTGACGAAGTTTCACGTTAATCCGATCTGGACTCTCTTTTTTAATTTTTTCAATTTTAGCAAAAGCAAAATTTTTCTTTACTTTTAAAATTTTGGCAGAAACGATTTCACCAGGAAGTGCATTATTCACAAAAACAGTCATTCCATCTAGATGAGCAACACCCATTGCTTCATAAGACAAGTCTGTAATTTCTAAGTCAACTATTTGATTTTTTTGCATAATTCAATCCTCAATATTTAGATACTTGTTACTATTTTACTAAAAAATATTATTGCTTTTTAAAAGAGTACGCACTAAAAATACTTAAGATAATTCCTAAAATTAAGCCGCAAATTACTAAGCTCCATGATCCAAAGACAAAGTCGCCTTTTATCCACAGATTATTTAAGAGCATCCCCCAATCAAACGGCCACCACATGCTCCAAGTCGTATGACTTAAAAACATGGCTAAAATGGATCCTAAAAAACCAATTCCTAATGCAAAATATAGATTAGTAATTCTTACAAGCCAAGAATAAAATGGCAACAGCCATAAAGATGCTAATAAAACTCCAATTACTGAACAAATCATTAAGCCTATTTCTTCGGTACTTGAAAAAATAAAACGAACACAGATCATCAAAACTATAAAAATCACGCTCATGATACATGCTTGAATAATTCCATGGAGAATTCTACCAATTTCATAGCTCAATAAGTCCTGTGGAGACGTTAATATTTCTCTAAATTTCGTCGCTTGCTTTTGATAATAAGTACTAAGACCAACCAGTAGCCCAATTGACATATTTAACCAGAAGTAACTCCATTGGCCCATCATTAATTGAACTAGATATTGGTTATCCCAGAAAACAGCAGTCATCATCAAAACAGCAATCACTGGTAGTAGCCATACTAGTAAGCGAACTACACTATGTTTTGTTTTTAAAAATTCAACTTTTAAAATATTAGTCATGCTTTATGCCTGCCTTTTCTAAAGTTGAGATGAATAATTCTTCTAAATCTGTTTCTGGTTCATAATCTTCTTCTAGGAGCAATTTTCCATCACCTAAAATAGCAATTCGATCTGCAACCTTTTTAATCTCAGAAAGCATGTGACTAGCTATAATTATTGTTTTTCCTTGCTTTTTCTCGAGCATCAAAAGCTCACGCAACTCATGAATACCAAAAGTATCAAGACCATTTGTTGGTTCATCCAAAATAACTAAATCAGGATTTCCCATAAAAGCTAAAGCAATTCCCAAGCGTTGTCTCATCCCTGTAGAAAAGCCTTTGACTTTTTCATGATTATGATCACCAAAGCCCAGTGTATTTAATATTTGTTCCTGATTTTTATTTTCAACACGGTGAAGTTTTAGTTTTAATTTGATGTTTTCTTCAACTGTTAAGTTATCAAACAATCCAGGCTCTTCAATTAAGGAACCAATTACTTTTAAATCTTCTCTCTTCCAATTTTTATCTTTGAAAGTAACTACTCCTTCAGTTGGCTTTTCAATTCCACTAATTATTTTTAATAGTGTCGACTTTCCAGCTCCATTTGGTCCCATAATACAGTAGATTTTGCCAGTCGGAACATGAAGATTGATTTGATCTAGAACATGCTTACGTTTAAAATTTTTTCCTAATTCTTTGGTGGTTAAAATATCATTCATCTTAATCCCTCAATTTAAATTTTTATTTTTTCTATACCTATCTATTTTACCGCTCAGACTACATAATTCGAAATCTTATTATTTTTATTAATAAATTCATTGACATCTTTTTTTAAGCTTGCTATCATAATTGCAATAATTATCGTCACAGTAGTGCTTATGTTAAGCGTCAGAGAGCTGGTGGTGAAGTGCGAACCAGTCAGGCATAAGTTACGAATTACAACGATTCATCTTTATTCGGCCACAATCAGTGCCGTTACCACCTGATTAGAGTGCTGCAATCTGCAGTAAATAGGTGGTACCACGGTAATGCGTCCTGTTGATTAATTTCAACAGGACTTTTTTATTGGAGGATTTTTATGAAAAAGAAAGTTTCTTTTCCAGAAGCAATTATTATCCTACTCTTGCTTCTACTTATTTTAGGTATTTCAGTTATTAAGTTTGGACTAATGCCAGAAGTTCCCGTTCTATTTACAGTATGTCTATTATTATTTTGGCTTAGAATTCGCGGAAATAACTGGTCTTCAATTCAAGATGGAATTAAGGAAGGAATCGGCATAGCTATTATTCCAATTTTTATTTTTATCTTAATTGGGGCCTTAATTGGACTATGGATTAAAGGAAGTATTATTCCGTCAATCATGGTACTAGGCTTCCACCTAATTAGTGGTCAATTTTTTGTTCCATCTGTCTTTATTGTCTGTTCAATTGTTGGGCTTGCTATCGGAAGTGGCTTTACAACAATTTCAACTGTCGGCATCGCACTCTTTGGAATTGGGACTAGTATGAATGCTAATCCAGCTCTTGTCGCTGGTGCAATCATTTCTGGAGTAGTTTTTGGGGATAAAATGTCTCCTTTATCTGATTCAACTAATCTTTCTTCTGCAGTTGCAGAAAGTGAATTATTTGCCCATATAAAGAACATGATGTGGTCCACTATTCCTGCCTTTATTGTTTCTTTAATCCTTTTTTGGATTCTAGGAAACAGTGGTTCAATTAATGCTTCAAAAATTAATCACACCGTTTCTATCTTAGAGCATAACTTTACTATTACTTGGTGGGCAATTATACCAATCTTATTGATGTTAATCTGTGCATGGCGCAAGATACCTGCAATTCCTACCTTATTTTTAAACATTACCGTTACAGTCATTATGATTTTTATTCAAAATCCGCACCAATCTATTACTGACTTAACTAACTTAATTATGAATGGTTTTGTAGCAAAAACTAGTGATTCATCTGTTAATACCCTTTTAACCAGAGGTGGTATCTCCAGCATGATGGATACAGTTGGTTTAATTATTGCTACCTTATCTCTTGGTGGACTCCTTATGAAATTCAATATTGTTCAAACTGCTATGGAACCGCTAGTTGAACATCTTAAAAAACCAGGCCGTTTAGTCATCACTACTATTCTTTCAGGCATTTGTATCAACTTATTTGTTGGTGAACAATACCTTTCAGTAATTCTACCAGGGCGTGCCTTTAAACAAGCTTACGACCGAATTGGTCTTCACCCACTTGCCTTAAGTCGGGTTCTTGAAGATGGAGGAAGTGTAATTAACTACTTAATTCCATGGGGAGTAGCTGGATCTTTTGCTGCTTCTACTCTCGGCGTTCCAGTTTTAGCCTTCATTCCCTTTACCTTCTTTAGTTTACTTTCCCCACTTTTCTCAATTCTTTCCGGGGTTACGGGGATTGGCTTAAAATGGCAAAAGAATCCTAAAAATTAATTCATTTCATTAAATCCGTACTATATGCGTTTACATAGCAAAATAGTACGGATTTTTTATTGACGAATTTTTAATTACATTGTAAATTATTAGTAATTAAAAAAATATTAAAGAGGAGGAATTTGAGACAACAAATCATTTTCTAGTACTACAAACTGATTTTGGATTAAAAGATGGGGCTGTTAGTGCCATGCACGGAGTAGCACATATGGTTGCGCCACATGTTATTGTGTCCGACTTAACTCATGAGATTCCGCCTTATGATATTTGGGCCGCTTCGTATCGTCTATATCAAACTATTAAGTACTGGTCAAAAGGAACAACTTTTGTTTCAGTTGTTGATCCAGGAGTGGGATCTAACCGAAAAAGTATTGCCGCTAAAACCAAAAGTGGCCACTTTATCATTACACCAGACAATGGTTCTTTAACTCATGTTGCAACTTATATGGGGCTAGACGAAGTACGAGAGATTGACGAACAAAAGAATCGTCTTCCACATTCTTCAGAAAGTAACACTTTTCATGGCCGTGATATCTATGCTTACAATGGGGCCTTACTCGCTGAGGGAGAAAAATCTTTTGAAGATTTAGGCGAAACATTAGATCCAACTTCAGTTGTTAAACTACCACTTACTGAGGCTAGTCTAGAAAACGATCATCTACGCGGATCAATTGATGTTTTAGATATTCGCTTTGGTTCTTTATGGACTAATATTCCTTATGACTTAATTAAAAAGGCGAATATTCAACGCGGTGATAAACTTACTGTTACTATTACTTATCAAGACCAAGTTTATTATCATGATACAATACCTTTTGTCCGGTCTTTTGCCGATGCACCAATCAATGATCCTTTAATCTATATTAATTCACTAGTTAATGTCGGCATCGCCTTAAACCAAGCTTCATTTGCGGATACGTATAATATTGGTACAGGAAATGACTGGAAAATTGATTTAATAAAAGAATAATTTATTTACGGGGGAAAATTATGAATAATCAAAAAGGCTTATCAGTAAAAAGTGTTGTTGCAATTGGTATTGGAGCTGCCATTTATGTTATTTTAGCTCGTTTCACATCAATTCCAACTGGTATTCCAAACACTAACATTGAAATTGTGTATCCATTTTTAGCATTGCTTGCAACCATTTATGGACCAGTTGTTGGTTTTTCCGTGGGATTCATTGGTCATGCCCTAGGTGATTTCTTAATGTATGGACAAACTTGGTGGAGCTGGGTCCTTGCAACTGCTGTTCTAGGTTTAGTTATCGGACTCTATGGTATGCGTCTTGACTTAGAAAATGGTGTTTTTACTACTAAACAAATGATTGGTTTTAATATTGTCCAAATTATTGCTAATGTTGTTTCTTGGTTAATCATCGCTCCAGTTGGAGATATTTTGATTTACAGTGAACCCCAAAACAAAGTTTTCTTGCAAGGAGCAACTGCAACCATCACTAATTCAATCTCTATTCTTATTTTAGGAACTATCTTGCTTAAAGCTTATGCAGCGACTAAAGTTAAAAAAGGTAGTTTACGTAGAGATTAATTATGAAAGGTTACTCAATTAATGACAGAACCTATTATTGAATTTAAAGATTTTTCATTTAAATATAATAGCCAAGCAGAACCTACTCTTAAAAATATTAATTTGAAGATTAATAAAGGAGAAAAAATTCTTTTGGCTGGACCTTCAGGCAGCGGCAAATCCACAATTGGTCGCTGCCTTAATGGTCTTATTCCAAATATCAATCAAGGTGAAGTTAAAGGAAAATGTTTAGTGAATGGAAAAGATATTACTAGCACAAGTCTTTTTGATTTTTCATTCACTACTTCAACTATCTTACAAGATGCTGATAGCCAATTCATCGGCTTAACGGTTGGTGAAGATATCGCTTTTGCTTTAGAAAATGACTGTCAACCTAAAGATAAAATGCACCAAACTGTAAACCAGTGGGCTGATGAATTAAAAATCAAAGAATTACTTACTCAATCTCCACAAAGTATTTCTGGAGGCCAAAAGCAAATTGTTGCCTTAGCTGGAGTTTTAGTTGACGAGTCACCTATTTTATTATTCGATGAGCCACTTGCTAATCTAGATCCCGCTTCTGGTCTTAAAACGATGGCAATTATCGATAAAATTCAAAAGGAACTTAATGCGACAGTTATAATTATTGAACATCGCGTAGAAGAAGTCCTCAGTCAACCAATTGACAGAATTATTTTAGTAAATGAAGGTACGATTGTTGCCGACCAGCTTACTAATCAGCTGCTACATTCTCATACCTTAGAAAAAATTGGAGTTAGAGAGCCCCTATACCTAAAGGCTCTTACAGCTGCTGATGTAAATCTAAGTTCTATTAAAGAAGTAGACCAAATATCAACTCTCCCTGTTTCTGAAAAAATCAGCGATAAATTAGCAGCTTGGACTAAACAAGCTAAAATCACCAAAAAAGAAGCAGATAATTTACCATTATTAAAATTAGATCACGTTGGTCATCAATACAGCAAGAATCAGCTCTATCCCTTAAAAGATGTTTCTACTACTATTAATCAGGGCGACTTTATTTCAATAGTTGGACAAAATGGTGCAGGTAAAACTACCCTTTGCCGAACTATTTGTGGTTTTATTTCTAACGAAGGAAAAATCACTCTTAAGGACCAGAATTTAAGTGACTTATCAATTAAAGAGAGAGCCGAAAAAATTGGCTACGTAATGCAAGATCCTAACCAAATGATTTCTCAAAAAATGATCTTTGATGAAATTGCTCTAGGTTTACGTTTACGCAATGTCGATGAAGAAACAATTAAGCAAAAAGTTGACCAAACGTTGAAAATTTGTGGACTGTATCCCTTTAGACATTGGCCAATTTCTGCATTAAGTTTTGGACAGAAAAAGCGTGTCACAATTGCTGCGATTTTGGTCTTAGAACCAGAGATTATTATTTTAGATGAGCCAACTGCTGGTCAAGACTGGAAGACATATACGGAAATTATGAGCTTTTTAAAGCACCTAAATACTATTGGGAAAACAATCATTATTATCACGCATGATATGCACTTGATGCTTGAGTACACTAGTCGATCTCTAGCATTTGCTAAGGGAAAATTAATTGCAGATACTACCCCAATTGAATTATTAACCAATCAAGCTTTAATTAAAGAAGCTTCATTAAAGCGCACTAGTCTTTACGATCTGGCAAAACATTATAACTTACCTGATCCAAATAAATTTGTGCAGGCTTATATTAATTTTGAACAACAAAACTGGAAGGATGAAGATTATGAATGATAGTAAAATTTTGGGCTACCAGCCAGGTAATAGTTTTATTCATGCTCTCAATGCTACTACAAAAATGATCTTTTTAATCCTGGTATCCATTGCTTGTATGGTTACCTATGATACTCGCTTCTTGATTGCTATCTGTATCCTATCCTTAATTTTGTTAAAAGTTGCTGGTATTAAGTGGAAGCAAGTTTCTTTTATTGTTAAATTCATTATTGTTTTTGCCATTATTAATATCATCGCTGTTTTTATTTTTCAGCCAACTTATGGTGAGACACTCTACCATTCAAAAACGATTCTAATCAATGCAGGATACTTCACTTTAACTGCACAGGAACTATTTTATTTATTTAACGTAATTTTGAAGTATATCTGTTCTATCCCCTTGGTTCTACTCTTTTTATTAACTACTAACCCTAGTCAATTTGCAGCTAGTCTAAATAAAATTGGGGTCAGTTATAAAGTTGCCTATGCTGTTTCTCTAGCGCTACGCTATATACCTAATATTCAGGAAAGTTACTGGTCAATTTCTGCAGCTCAACAAGCAAGAGGAAATGAACTTTCTAAAAAAGCTTCTCTTGAAAAAAGAATTCATGGAACTTTAAATATTGTTACTCCACTTATTTTTTCAAGTCTTGATCGTATTGATACAATTAGTACCGCAATGCAACTTAGACGCTTTGGTTCTAAAAAGAAACGTACTTGGTATGTTGCAGAAAATTTCAACTTAACTGATTATCTAGTTACTACTTTGGCTTTTATTCTTGTACTAGTTGTAATTTTGCTCTTTAAAGTCAACTCAGGACGTTTCTATAATCCTTTTGTATAAAAGTTTCTTTTACTGCCAAGATAAGTTAAAATATACTAATAAAAAGAAAGAGGGAGAGCTTTATGAATAACTTTTCACAAGAACCAGAACGCCGTACAATTGTCGATGTAACTGGTTTAAATAGATTCTTAAGCAGAATGTACGGCATGATGACAATTGCTGTTTTAGTATCTGCCTTAAGTGCTTACTTAACAATGACTGTCTTTAGAACACAAGTTATGACCATTTTTGCTAGCAATCCAGCAATGACTTGGATCTTATTGCTAGTTCCACTTGCTTTAACTTTTGGAATTAGTTTTAGAGCAACGAGAAATCCAGTAGCTAGCTTTGTAATGCTAATGATCATGGCAATTGTTTATGGAGTTGAATTTTCATTAATTGCTGGTGCTTATACTGGCCGCAGCATTGCTTCTGCATTCGTAGCTTCTTCTACTGTATTCATTACAATGGCTGTAATTGGTACCACGACTAAAAAGAACTTAAATAATTTGGGATCATATGCTTCTGCAGCTTTAATTGGATTAATTGTTGCAATGCTAATCAACATGTTCTTAAGAAATCCAATGGTTTCTTACATTTTCTCATTTATTGCAGTTATTATCTTTACTATTTTAACTGCTTGGGATGCACAAAGAATGAAGCAAATCTATGAAAACTACAGTGGCCAAGTTTCTGTTGACGGCTTAGCAGTTGCTGGTGCTTTGGCACTTTACTTAGATTTCGTTAACTTATTCTTACAATTCTTACAAATCTTTGGATTTAGCGATAGAAATTAATATTCTACATAAAAAGCTACTAAATCTTGGTGTTAAAACCTTGATTTAGTAGCTTTTTTGGTTTGCATTATTTATTACTCAATTTTGCCAATAATTTCATTCTCATAAGTTTGATCATGAACTGCTTCAATATTTTCATCAAAATTGAATTCTGCTGTATGCTTATTTTTAAGCTTAACTTTATAAGTAGCTCCCATCTTGAACCATTCATATTCTGAGTCAATATGCCCTAAATCGATCAATTGATTATCTAAATCTTGGAGATCATCCACGATTACCTTAGCTGTTGGTCCAAGCATTAATAGAACTAATCTATCTTCTGCATTTTCTCGAATCATTTGTTCTATTTGATCAATTTTTTGGTATGCATTCTTTGATGGAGCAATAATTCTTTTAATTGATTTAGTATTAGTAAATAAACCATTTCCTACTCCTGAACGCGTCAGTGCTCCCTCTACGATTAGGAGATCACGACCACTCCAAAGTTGTTTCAATTTATCAAAGTATGCAGCACTTTTACTTTTATCAACTAGATCAATATATGGTCTTGAAATAAAAGTTGAACCATACCAATTACCAGTTTGTCCAATTTCTTTTAAGAAACTTTCATTATTTGGAAAGAAAGATGTTTCGTAGAATGATTGAGTAAAATCTTGATAACGCTCCGGTTTGGTAAATACATCCGGTAAACAAACCAAGGTATTATTAAATTGGCCCCCAAAATAATATCTTTTAGTCTATTGGCAAGTTCTGAATCATAGGTTTGATAAGGAATTGAGGCTCCTCTAATTAAATCAAATTCACCATCTCCAAAGCGAATCACAGATTTATTGTCTTGCAAAATCAAGTCTAACGATTCATCCATATCTTTTACTCTAATATTATATTTTGGACCATTAATTTTTACTGTCTTTTTAATCGCTTCTGAGATCAGATAAAGCAGTTATTTATCGGCTTAAGTCTGTAGTAAAAAATAATGAGTATTATATAAAATAAATTACAATAAAGTTACCTAAAATCCTAGTACTAAAGTACAAAAAAATACCCGATTCTATAAAATTCTCCTCTTATAGAATCGGGTATTTTAATTATTAATTTTTATTAAATAACCTTAATTGATTAAATCACAAACTTTTTAAGGGCTTTGGCAATCCCATTATGATTATTATCATCGGTTACAAAATCAGCCTTTTCTTTGATATCTTCAATTGCATTTCCCATAGCAATTTTCTTAAAGCTTGGATTTTCAAACATAGAAACATCATTACCTTGATCGCCAAAGACCATGATATCTTCGGGGCTAATCTTTAAACGTTGCGCCAAATCCATTAAAGCATTTCCTTTTGAAGCCCCAATTCCATTTAGCTCAATACAGTTATCTAAACTACGAACTATATCATATGATTCAAAGGCCCAGTACGGAATAGAATTCCATAGTTTTTCAATTTGATCACTATCTTTTGCACAAGTAAATCCTACCTTGTTAAAAGTAAAATCTTTTGGAATTTCTTTACGTTCACGAACTCTAATTTCATTATCAGTTAAAGCAGCATTAATTTGCATTTGTACCGAAAGATCACAATCTAAAGTCCAAAAACGTTCAGTCGTTTCAAAGTGTAAGTTTACGTGAGCAAGTCTCTGCAAGCGAAGCATTACTTCAAAATCGCGATAGTTCATCTCTTGACTCATCAGAACTTTCCCAGACAAGTCTTGTACAACTGCGCCGTTAAAGACAACTGCATATTCTTCTGGTCCTTCAAGCCCTAATTGAGTTTCAAAAGGCATCACTCCAGAGAGAGGACGACCAGAAGCAAGAACTACCTTAATTCCCATCCCATGTGCTACCTGTAAAGTTCTCAGAGTTTCAGGTGAAATTGTATTTCCACTAGTTAGTAAAGTTCCATCTAAATCTACCGCAATTAGTTTTACTGCCATAAATTACCCCTATCTTCCAAAAATCATATAGAAAATTACATTTATTAATAATCCCATTAATGCATAAAAGAACACTGCATTAGCTTTAATTTTTTCTTTTTTTATTAAATATACAAGGCTCGCAATAAAGCCCACTAAGGGAAAAACAGTGTAAAAAATAATTGCCCATTCAGCAATTCCATTAACATCTGTACTTAAATTATGAATGAATTTTTTCATTTCTTCTCCAACAAAAATAGAGACTAATAAATTATTAGTCTCTATTTTATATTAACCAACATAAAATTCAATATGCTGTTTTAGATTTTCAAAATCAATTGGTAAATGACCACCAATCTCACCATCTAAATTCACAGGAATAGTATCCTTATCTTTACTATCACCTAATAATTCTACCTTTAAATTTTTAGTCTTAGTATAGATAATCTGTGGATCATTAACATGATTTCCATTCAAAGCCATGGCCATTAAACGTAAAACATCTACTGGATTTGCAGTTTTAACTACAATTAACTGAAATAGTCCATCGGATAATTGAGCATCTGGCATGATACGTTCAAAACCTCCAATTGAATTGGTCATCCCTAAAAGAAACATTGATAAGTCTCCCTCATAGACTCCTTCATCATAGGTTAAACGCATCTTATTGCTGCTGATTTTTGGTAGCATTTCTGCACCCTTAAGTAAATATGCACTATAACCAAGGACGGACTTTACTTCTGATGGCACACCATAAGTGAGCTCAGTTAATGAACCGCTAGCAGCAATGTTCATAAAGTATTGCTTACCCGCACGCCCAATATCCATCTTTTGTATTTTACCTCTCAGAATTACTTTAGCTGCCTCAACTAAATCATCTCTGGGAATCTTTAATGCGCGAGCAAAATCATTGGTAGTTCCTGCCGGAATAACAGCGAGTTTTGGCCTTTTTTCTAATGGAGCTACTCCATTAACTACTTCGTTAATAGTACCGTCTCCACCAGCACCAACTAGTAAATCAAAACCTGCTAAGGCACATCTTTTTGCCTCATTTTGAGCAGACAAAGGGTCTGGCGTAGTTCTAAAAGCACTGGCTTCAAAACCAGCCTGTTCTAATACATTTAAAATGTCTGCTACATTTTGAAGCATTTGCTCGTGACCTGAGACAGGATTATAAATCAATCTTGCTTTTTTCGTCATCGCCTCTCGCCTCCCTAAAATGATTAACGACTTTGAAGTTCCTTGTTGAGCAATTGGTTAACAACTTTAGGGTTAGCTTTACCACGAGTTTGTTTCATGATTTGACCAACTAAGAATCCAATTGCACGATCTTTACCATTCTTAAAGTCTTCAACAGATTGTGGGTTATCATCAACAACTTTAGTAACCATTGGTCCAAGAACAGAAACGTCAGATAATTGAACCATACCCTTATCTTCAACGTATTTCTTAGGATCAGTACCATTTTCAATAGATTCCTTAAATACTTTCTTTGCAATCTTAGATGAAATAGTACCATCTTTGATCATCTTGATCATTTCGGCTAAGTGTTCTGGAGTCAACTTAATATCTGCAATGCCAACTTGGTTTTCATTCAAGTAACCATTAACTTGAGTGTTTAACCAGTTAGCAGCTAAGGTTGGATCTGCACCAGCAGCAACTGCAGCGTCGTAGAAATCACTTGATTCCTTAGTTTGTAAAATAACGTCTGCGTCGTATTCCTTAATACCATATTCTTCAACGTAACGCTTACGACGTTCAAATGGTGATTCAGGTAAACTTTCTTCAATTTCGTCAATCCAGCTTTGCTTAATATGGTAAGGAGCAATATCTGGTTCTGGGAAGTAACGATAGTCTGCGTCACCTTCCTTAACACGTTCTAGGACAGTCTTACCAGTAGCTTCATCAAAACGACGAGTAGAAAGTTGAACTCTACCACCAGAAAGTAATACTTGTTGTTGACGTTTTTCTTCATAAGCAAGAGAACGACGTACGTGGTCAAATGAGTTCAAGTTCTTCATTTCAACCTTGGTACCAAGCTTTTCTTGACCTGCAGGACGAATAGAAATATTGGTATCAACACGCATTGAACCTTCTTCCATCTTAACGTCAGAAGCACCAGTGAATTGAACAATTTGACGTAATTTAGTCAAATATGCATAAGCTTCTTCTGGATCTTCCATATCAGGTTCAGAAACAACTTCAAGAAGTGGAACTCCCTGACGGTTTAAGTCAACGTATGAATAACCGTTAGCACCGTGTGTATTCTTACCAGCATCTTCTTCAATGTGCATTTCATGAATACCAATGCGTTTCTTCTTACCACGAACTTCAATTTCGATATAACCATCACGAGCAAGTGGTTGGAAGAATTGAGTAATCTGATAAGCTTTAGGATTATCTGGGTAGAAATAGTTCTTACGGTCAAAGTGAGTTACTGGTAAAACATGTGAATGAGTTGCTAAAGCAACCATAATACCAAGACGGTAAACGTCCTTGTTTAAACGAGGTAAGACACCAGGCATAGCCCAGTCGATAACATTAGTTTCAGTGTTTGCTTCAGCACCATAACTAACTGGTGATGGAGAAAAAATCTTACTCTTTGTTTTTAATTCGAAGTGGACTTCTAGACCAATAGTCGATTTAAAATTCATTAATTAATCCTCCATTCCTGTAGGTGTTTTTTCGTAGAATTTATTATTACGTTCAATGAAATCAGCAACTTTAAATACATTTCCTTCATCAAAACGCTTAGCCATAATTTGAAGACCAGCAGGCATACCATCAACTAAGCCTGCAGGTACACTACCTGCTGGAATACCAGCTAAGTTAGCTGAAATAGTTAAAATATCGTTATTGTACATCTTAATTGGATCAGAAATTTCTTCACCAATACCAAATGCTGGCTCAGTAGTAGTTGGTCCAACAATAACATCGTTTTCTTCAAAAATCTTTTCAAAGTCGCGGCAAATTAATGTTCTAACTTGTGCAGCCTTCTTAAAGAATTCATCATATGCACCAGCTGATAAAGCAAAAGAACCAAGCATAATACGACGCTTAACTTCGTCACCAAAGCCTTCACTTCTTGATTTTACATAAACATCTAATAAGTTCTTAGTGTCCTTTGCACGGTAGCCATAGCGGATACCATCATATCTTTGAAGGTTTGAAGAAGCTTCACTAGAAGCAACAATGTAGTAAGTAGGAACAACATACTTAGTATGTGGCAATGAAACTTCGTTAATAATTGCACCGGCATCCTTCAAAACATCGATTTGTTTTTGGATAACTTCGCGCATTTCACCGTCAACAGCATCCATATATTCCTTAGGAACAGCTACACGTAAGCCTTTAACATCTTGGCCTAAGAAGCTAGTGTAATCAGGTACTTCTTGTTCAGAAACAGTTGCATCATGTTCATCAGGACCAGCAATTACGTTTAATACTTCAGCTGAATCCTTAACACGCTTACTCATTACACCAATTTGATCCAATGAAGAACCAAAAGCAATAAGTCCCCAACGTGATACTCTACCGTAAGTTGGTTTAATACCAAAAATACCATTGAAGGCAGCTGGTTGACGAATAGAACCACCAGTATCTGATCCAAGAGCTGCAACAACTTCACCACTCGCAACTGCAGCTGCAGAACCACCAGATGAACCACCAGGAACTTTATCTAAGTTCCATGGGTTATGTGTTTCACCATAGTAAGAATGTTCAGTGGATGAACCCATTGCAAATTCATCCATGTTAGTCTTACCAACAAAAGTTGCTTGAGCCTTCTTTAATTTGCTAATTACAGTAGCATCGTAAACGGGCATATAGTTGTAAAGAATGTGGCTAGCTGCTGTAGTCTTCATACCATTAGTAATGATATTATCCTTAATAGCAATAGGAATACCAGCTAATTTATTTTTATTAAAATCTAAATTTTCTGCTGGCTTTGCTTCTTCATCAACAGTAATCCAGGCATTAATCTTTTTGTCTGTTTCTTTAATGTTTTTAACTGTTTCCTTAGCTAGGTCTTCAGCTGTTATTTCGCCATCTTGTAATTTTTTATTTAATGAGTCAATGTTTTCATTTAAGTAATTCATTATTCATTATCATCCTTATCAATAATTACTGGCACCTTAATGAAGCCATCAGCTTTTTCAGGAACATTCTTCATTAATTCTGCGCGACTTTCCCAATGTTCAGGCTTGTCTTCTCTAAAGTCAGTCTCTCGATCAACAACTTGAACAGTTTCAGGAACTCCTTCAGTATCAACTTCGGCTAATTGATGTGCCATATTGATAATGTCACCCATTTGTTCAGTAAACTTATCAATTTCGTCTTCACCAAACTCAAGTCGAGATAGTGCTGCAACGTGATTGATTTCATCTTTTGTAATTTTCACCGTTTGCCTCCTATTCACCGCCAAAGACGTGGACATAATAACTATCGTCTGCGGAATTCTTAGCGATTAATGCCTGCGTATCATTAACAGAATTAATCTTAATTTCTATTGGTGCATCCTTAGGTAAGTACTTCTTAGCAGCTGACAATACAAGTCTTGAAAAACTCTCAATCTGCGCATAACCAAAGAATTGGGTAGTTACAGTAATGTTCATTTGTGTCAAAGTTTTATTTTGATAATGAACAGTCGCTGTTACCCCACTAATATTAGGGAAATAACCTTGAATAGCTGCTTTAAAATCACTAAATGAAGCTGCATCAGTAGAATTGATTGCTTTTTCACTTCCAACAGTCGGTAGTACTTGACTACGATTATTGACTGTTTTCCAATCATTTATTTTACTACTATTTGCATTAGCAATTCCATATGCAAAGTAATTTCCACCTACAAGAGAATCTTTACTAGTTTTACTAAAAAGTCCAACCAAAATTGGGATATCTTTTAATCCCTTCTTTTTACGTAAATACGAAACCAACTTATTAGCTGCTTCTTTACCAAAAGTCTCCTGTTCTGCACGAGAAATATCTTTATGATATTGGGGACCATCTTTAACTTTTTGGTAGTAATCAACCGAGTTAAGAGCTAGCCCAACACTCATACCATCCATTTTGTAACTAGAATTAGATTTAGTCAAAAAATCTTGTTCTAAAATTTGATCTAAAATAATAGGATTATACGAATTCTTTTTATTACTTTTTTCCGCATTTAGACCTTCTGGATTACTTTTAGACTTTCTTCCTAGCCAATCAGTAGCATCAGCAACAGAAATTTTTTGTCCTTCTTGAAAAACATACTTACTACTTGAAAAAGTATTGTGAGATAAATCAATTAACCCAGATTCTAAAGCACGACTATCTACATTATTATCACTAGTATTTTCAGTTGTTCCTTCAATTGGACTAGTTACATACTCTCCATCTTTTAAAAGAACATTATACCCATTTTTACTGGTACTAGTAGTTTGATAACTTTTTTTCTTTGTTGTAGAAGTAGTAGGGTTATTGGCAAGATCAGAATTTTTTAAATTGCCACATGCACTTAAACTTAACCCAGTTGCTAGTAGTAGTGCTATTTGCAAAAATCTTTTCAATTTATTTTTCCTTCTTATTCTTTATTTTTCAATTTTTGCAATTGCTTCCTGTTCAGTTAACATTGGAACTTGAAGTTTTTCAGCCTTATCTTTTTTAGAGCCCGCATCTGCTCCGTAGATCAAATAATCTGTCTTCTTAGAAACTGACCCAGTGACTTTTGCACCAAGATCCTGAAGCTTCTTAGTAAATTCACTTCGAGTAAAGGCAGATAATTTTCCAGTTAGAACTACTGTCTTTTCCTTAAAGAAATTATCTGGTGCTTCTTCTTCAACTGTTCCTAAATATTCCATATTTAATCCACTGTCACGCAATTCTTGTAGTAGTTTCTGTGCGCTTGGTTGATTAAAATATGCTGTTAATGACTCCGCAATCGTCTCTCCTATTGTATCGATACTTGTTAATTCTGGCACTGTTAATTGACTAACCTTTTCCAAATTTTTATATTTTTCCAAAATTAATCTAGCTGCCTTAGCACCAACATGATCAATTCCTAAGCCGTACAGTAATAATTCAGCAGAGTTTTGCTTACTATTTTCAATAGAAGATAATAAATTAGTAATTGATTTTTCCTTAAAGTGATCGAGCTGTCCTAGTTGGTCCGGAGTTAAATGATATAAATCAGCTACATCATTAATAAATCCCTTATCAATTAACTGTTTAACAATTCTAGGACCAAGTCCCATAATATTCATCGCTCCACGTGAAGCAAAATGAATAATTCCTTCTTCAATTTGAGCTGGACACATCGGATTAATACAACGAAGTGCTACTTCATCTTGCAAGTGAACCAAAGTTTCTCCACATGAAGGACAAACATTTGGAATCTCATATGGCTTACTATCTTTAGGTCTTTTGCTTAAAACAACACTAGAAATTTCTGGAATAATATCTCCAGCTTTATGCAATTTAACTGTATCGCCAATTCTTACGCCCTTTTCTCTTAAGTAGTCTGGATTATGTAAAGACGCACGAGAAACAATAGTTCCAGCAAGTTTAACTGGATCCATTACTGCAGTAGGTGTTACTACTCCAGTTCGGCCAACTGTCCATTCAATATTTCTAACTACAGTCTCTTGCTCTTCTGGTGGAAACTTATAGGCAATTTCCCAGCGAGGTACTTTTACAGTATTACCCAGTTCATTTTGTAAACTTAAGTCGTCAACTTTTAAAACAATACCATCAATTCCATAACTTAAATCATTACGTTTAGCGGTATATTCATCAATAAACTTAAATACTTCGTCCATTGATTCAAAACGTCGTCCGGACTGATTAGTATGAAATCCTAATCGATTCATTTCATCAATCGCTTGATGTTGACTTGTAATATTTTTTGGTGGATTAACCCAAGTATAAATAAAAGTACTTAAATTTCTTTTTTTAGTAATTCGAGCATCTAATTGTCTTAAAGAACCAGCAGCAGCATTTCGAGGATTAGCAAAAACTTGCTCTCCTTTTTCATCACGTTCTGCATTTAAGGTTGCAAATGCTTCTTTCTCCATATAGCATTCACCACGAACCTCAGTTGTTAAAGGCTCAGGTAATGTTTGAGGAATATCTTTAATAAATTTGGCATTAGCTGTTACATCTTCACCAACACGGCCATTTCCTCTTGTAGAAGCACGTGTTAATTTTCCCTTAGTATATTCTAAGGATAAAGATAATCCATCAATTTTTAATTCCACATTATAAGCTACTGGGTGACCAACTAATTTCGTAATTCTTTCATCAAATTCTTTAAGCTCATCTTTTGAGAAAACATCCCCCATTGAAAGCATCGGAACGGGGTGTTCAACTTTAGAAAGATCGCTTTTAATCTCTCCACCAACTCGTTGGGTAATTGAATCAGCAGTTACTAAGTCAGGAAATTTCTGCTCTAATTCTACTAATTCCTGATAGGTCTTATCATATACTGCATCTTCAACTACCGGAGCATCTTTTGCATAATAATCATCTGCCCATTTATCGAGCTTTTTTCTTAATTCATCGACTTTCTGAGAAGCCTCACTATGAGTTAAAACTGCCATTATATTAGCCCCTCTCTAAATCAAACTGTTCTATTTCATTATATCTTTTTAATTGGTGCAAAAGCAGCTAAAAGGCGTTTCACTCCTTGACTTGCAAAAGCAATATCTAATTCCATATCTTCGCCAGTACCGTTAACTTTAACTACAACACCTTTTCCCCATGCCTTATGGGAAACTTGGTCACCGACATTCCAGGACTTTTTCTCAGCTCCAACTGCACCAGTTGCTTTCTTAGCCTCCTCAATTTTAATCTTTGGAAGGTAAACATGAGAGTTTGCTTGTTCCTTTTTATTAGCAGCAAAAGGAACAGACATGACAGAATTAGATGGCATTGGGTTAACAAATTCCAAATCTTTATCTTCAATTTCATCAATAAAGCGTGATGGTTGATTACGTTGCGGACGGCCATACATCATTCTAGAAAAAGCATTGGTTATGTAGAGTTTCTTTTCAGCTCGTGTAATTCCTACATAGGCCAGACGACGTTCTTCTTCAAGCTCACTTGGATCTTCTGCTGCTCTTGAAAGTGGGAAAAGTCCTTCTTCCATTCCGACTAAGAAGACTACTGGAAACTCTAGTCCCTTAGCAGCATGAAGAGTCATCAATGCAACTTGGTTATCTTGATTTTCTAAATCATCTTGATCACTTAATAATGAAATCTCTGAAAGAAAATCACCTAAAGCTGTTGAATCTTCATCTTCGGGCTCATAATTATCATCAAAACGCTTAGTAACAGTCAGAAATTCATTTAAGTTTTCTAATCTAGTATCTGCTTCAATTGTGTGTTCATTTTCTAAAGCTTCTTTATAGCCGAAATCCGCTAATATTTTTTCCGTTAACCCTGTTACACCGTGTGTCTTACTATATTCGATTGCATCTTTTAAGGCCGTTCCAAAAGTAGCTAGTGTTCTAGCTGGGCGACCCGTAATTGGTGCTAAGCTCAAATTCTTAAAAGTCTCTTCTACTGTAAAGTCATTATCATTAGCAAAACCGTTAAACTTAGCCATCGTAGTTGGACCCAACCCACGTTTTGGTACATTAATAATTCGATTAAAACTCATTGAATCCGCAGGATTTGCGACAACTTTTAAATAAGCCAAAATATCTTTAATTTCTTTTCGATCGTAAAACTTATGTCCTCCAACAATCCGATACGGAATATTAGCTTTAACTAGGGCTTCTTCGACATTACGTGATTGAGCATTGGTCCGATAAAGAACAGCAAAATCCTTGTAGTCTCTTTGATGTTCTTTTATTTCTTCTTTAATCTTTGAAATGATAAACAGTGCTTCATCATTTCCACTTTGAGCACGGTAATAATTGATTTTATCACCAGCACCTTTATCAGTCCAAAGTTTCTTAGGTTTACGTTTCAGATTATTTTTAATTACTGAGTTAGCTGCATCAAGAATATGGCCAGTAGAGCGATAGTTTTGCTCTAGTTTAATAGTAGTAACTTCATCATCCTGATAGTCATGTTCAAAATTAAGAATATTTTCCATGTTAGCTCCGCGCCAACCATAGATCGACTGATCTGCATCCCCAACAACGCAAATATTTTTATATTGAGCGGCTAACGCAACACAAAGTTGATACTGTGCTTCATTTGTATCCTGATACTCATCCACTAAAATATAGCGGAATTTATTTTGATAATAATGCAAAGTTTCTTTGTCCTTCTTAAATAAGACGAGAGTTTGCATAATTAAATCATCAAAGTCCATAATTTGATCTCGCTTTAAGCGATGCTGATATTCGCTATATACTTGCGCTGTTACCTTTTCAAACGGACTAGCTGCTTGATCTTTAAAGTCTTTTGGAGTAAGTAAGTCATTTTTTCCATTTGAAATGGCACCTAAAATTGCTTTTGGATCATACATTTTAGGATTAATATTAAGATCCTTTTCAATTCGTTTAATTAGTGTCAATTGTTCTGCAGAATCAGCAATTGAAAAATTATTGGAGTAGCCAATTTTTTCTGCATCACGACGTAAAATACGGACACATAACGCATGAAAAGTTGACATCCAAACACTGTCAGCTGCTGGTCCTAATAACTTTTGGACACGTTCTTTCATTTCAGTTGCAGCCTTATTAGTAAAAGTAATGGCTAAAACATTCCATGGCGCAACGCCCTTTTCTTCAATTAAATAGGCAATTCGACGTGTTAAAACTGATGTTTTTCCACTACCAGCTCCAGCAACTACTAAAAGTGGACCTTCAGTACACTGCACAGCTTTTTTCTGCTGAGGATTTAATCCTGCAAGAATTGTTTCTTCGCTCATTGCTTCTTCCTTTTCTGTTAACTCAAACGCTAAAATAGACTTGTCTATTATAACAAAAAACGACAATAGCATTTACTTAACTATTGTCGTTTTTAATTTAATCATATTGTGTTAAATTGAATTCTTTAATTATATCAATTAATTTTTTTGCATAACCTGGATCTGTCGCATATCCATCTGTTTCTAATGCTTGTGCTTGAGTAGCATAATCTTTGGCAGCTAAAACATGCTGATATTGGTTTCTATTCCAAGTAGTTCCATTCACAAATAGGCGTGTATGTGCCTCGATTGATTCTTCATAAGTATCATAAACTCGAAAACGCCCCGTAACGGTTTCCCAATGATCATTAACAAATTCAGAGGTCGTTAACTCACGACTTGTATTAGGATCCGTTCCCTTAACGCCAAATAAATTATTGTATTTTCTAGAAAGCTCACTCTGACCAAAATTGCTTTCTAGACAGGCTTGCGCGATGGTAACGCTTGGAAAGAGACCATAAGGCTTGGCAGCCCTTTGAGCAATTGGAGCCACTACTTTAATAAACTTTTCTTTACTTTGAAGAGACTGTTCTTTTTCTAGTTGTGCCTGACGTAATCGTTCATTATTCACAGTTTGCTGACGCCAGTACAAAAAGCCTGATAAAATTATTACCAAAGTAAAACAAATCGCAAATGCTCTTGCAATTATATACCGAATATTTTTTTGACGGCGTCTACGCGGCATTTTAACTCATCTTCCTTTTCATCACTTGCTTGAAAGGCATCGCAATTGCCGGAGTAAGAACAGCAGTAAAGATTGCTTCTACAATACCATTAATGCCTAAAACACTAATTAAAATAGCAATTAAAGGAGCTGAATTTTGAGTTTGACCTAATGAATGAAGTAAAACAGAGGGATCCTTCATGTACCAAAGGCTAGTAATACCAACCACAAGTAGCGTATTAGTCAAAGAAGTACATAATCCCGTGATTGTATAAACAACCGTCTTTTGAAATTTTGAATCATCCTTTGCCGCTTGTCCAATCATTCCTGCGATAAAACCCGCAGCTGTCCGAGGAACTAAAGCAATAAGAATGTTTCGGAATAAAAGCATGCTGACAATGTCACCTGGTTGCGTATATGCAACAAACATACTCAATAAGCCCCAAAATAAACCAATTGATGCTCCAAAACCTGGTCCCATTAAACATCCGGCCAATGCAACTGTTAAAGGAATAGTTGTAATAGAGGGTAATCCTGGCAAAATACGGATATAACCAATATAAGGGACAAAGGTCTGAACTAAAATAATTGCAGCAAAAATAGCACTGATGGCAATTCTAAAAGTCTTCTTATTAATCATAGTCTTTCCTACTTTATTAATTTATAACTTTAACAAAAAAAGGAAGCCACATTTGCGACTTCCTTTTCTTAGTGGTGCGGGCGAGAAGACTCGAACTTCCACGATCTAAAAGCGATCACAAGATCCTTAGTCTTGCGCGTCTGCCATTCCGCCACGCCCGCGGTACTTAAATAATATACCAGATAATTTTTCTTTTAGCAAATGAAAATTCAAATTTTTTATTTATTTTTTCTGATTAATGTTAATTTTCCGCTGCATTTGCCACATCTATATTTTTTTGTATTTACTTTACGAACGCGAGGATACTGAAAATGACAATTTTTACATTCATAAATATAGTTTCGATTTTGTCGACGTCGTAAACCAATATCAGATGTATAACGACTGCCTCCAACAGCAGCAAGCAAATACTTAAAATCACGATTACGATGCTGATAACCGCGACCCGCTAAATGTAAGTGATAATGCGTTAACTCATGCTTAATTATTCCAACTAAATCTGCATGATATTTTTTCTCTAAAAAATGACCGTTAATATCAATATGATGATCCTTTAAAAAGTATCTTCCGCCCGTCGTTGTCATTCGATTATTAATTTTAACTTCATGTTTAAACGGAACATGAAAATACTGTAAAGAAATTTCTTCTACTAATTTTTGTAACTCTGCTTGATTCATTATTTTCGTATTAATTTTTGATATATTCCAGCTTGTTTAGGAGAAGATATCTTTCTCTTTAAATTAGTCACAATTCTTTGCTTCAAAGACTGCTTTCCATCTATCCACGTTCCAGTAAACAAGTGAATTGAATATGAATTCTTACTTGGATTACACAAAAATCCATCCGAATAAACATGGACTCCATCTTTTAATATTTGTTCCTTATTGCCTATTTTTAGACCGTAATTTTCTTTTAAAATATCAGTTACTGAAATACTATTCACTCCTGCCATTTGATCATTCTTATCAAAAGTAAAATCTCGATTATTGTAATAATTAAGAATATCCTTCATAAAAGGATGATTCATTTCAGCTCCAAAAATAGCTGCTGACAAGTAATCATTGTTTTCAAAACCAATAAATGCACGATTATTTAAAAGTGGCTCTAATTTCTTAAGGACTCTAACGTCTGTATCTAAGTAAATGCCACCTTGCTCATAAATCACACGGGCTCTAATATAGTCAGAAACAAATGCCCACTTTTTGGCCTCATAGGCTTGTTCAATATACTTATTTTCATGTACGTTAAAATTATTTTCATTCCATTCAATAATTTCATAATCTGGCAATTTATTTTTCCAGGTGGCAATGCATTCTTCAATTAAAGATGATTTAGGGTTATTTCCTACCCAAATATAATGGATTTTTTTAGGAATCATTTTTGTCTTTTAATCTTTCTAGAAAAGCTAGTAACAAATTCAATCATATCTTGATTAAAATCTAACTTCATCATAAACATAATTGCTGCATAAATCATTAGAATCAAAATTGACTTAACTGCCATATTTAAAAAACTCGAGGTAATTAAATTTGGCATTAACATGCCAGCAATTAAGGTAATTGTTCCAATTAAGAAATATTTCGGTACATCACAGAAAGCATCTTTAAAATTATAGTCATCTCTAACGATCCAAAGCCGTAAAATTAACACTACAAATTCTGTAATTAAAATTGCTACTGTAGCACCGCCGGCTCCATATGGTCGATCTAGTATAGCTGCTAAAACTAATTCAATTATGGCCCCAATTACAACTGGAATCGCATATTCTTTATCTCTTCGATTAGCAAGTGCAAATTGATTAGCAAATACTCCACCCATCGGAATCATAATAATAGTTAGTGCAAAGAAGAACATTAGTGGTGTCATCGGAATAAACTGTTTTCCAAAGAAGAAAGGTACAAACTGCTTAGTATTTGCCATGATAATTACTGCAAATAAAGTTCCAAGCATTGTAGTTGCTTCAAGAGACTTCTTTAAAACTACCTTTTGGGTTTCTTTTTCTTCACTAGCCATCTTCGGCATAATCACCAAAGAGATACTAGTAATTACTCCTAATACCATATTTGAAATTCGCTGTGAATTATCATAAAAAGCTACCTGAGTCGAAGTACTGAAGAAACCTAAAATTGGTTTATCAAGAGAAGTATAGATCTGTGTAGCAATCTGAGGAATCATCAAGGTTATAATCGAAATAATGGTAGTCTTATATTTATAGAAATGTCCTACTGGTCTTCCGACATAACGATGAATATCAAGCCAAAATACAAAAGATCCTAGCATGGTTGAAACTGACATAATCAGGAAGTACTTCCAAAGATCTGCAGGTGATTTAATTAAGAGCAAAATCAGAGCTACACTGGCTAATTTAACAATCGTATTTTTTAATACAACTCTACCAAAATCAGCCAATCCTTGAAAGAACCAAGAAATATCAACTTGAGCTGAGACCAAATATGGAACCATTAAGATTAAATAGTTCCAATATTGAACATGGAAAATATTCGTAATTAATAAAGTGATTAAAATAGTCACTAAACCTGCAATTGCTTGAAAATACCACAATCCCCAAAAAGCTTCAGTTAATTCTTGAGGGGTACCATATGTTCTAGTCCGAGATACTGTCCTAATCCCAATATAAGAGACTGATAAGGTACAAAATACCATCAAAAATTGCACAGTATTATTTACACTGCCATAAATACCATAGGTCTTAGGTCCTAACACTCGTGATAAGTATGGAACGGTTATCAGCGGTACTAAAACTAGAAAAATTTGATAGACCGCATTATATAAAATATTAAGAAAAGTTCGCTTCACTACTTTTTCCTCTAAAAATTCTTCGTCATGTAATCAAAGATAGGCTCACAAGAATCAATATCTTCAACTTCATCAATTAATTCACGCCAATAAAAACGCTGATTTTGGTATTGCTTATCATCAGGATGTCTCAAAAATTGCAGAAGTTCTTTTTGTGAGTTAACACAGGGTCCCGGTGTAACATCTTCGTAGGGGCTTAATAATAAACCGCGTACTTTTTCGTATTGCTTTAGATAATTAGTAATAAAGATAATTGGTTTATCCAAATACAAGTAATCAAAATAAATTGATGAAAAGTCAGTTATTAAGAAATCAGTATCTCCAAGCAATTCATATAAATCAAGGTTATTTTCAAAAAGATAATCATTATTTAAAAAAGCAACATTTGAACACTGACTATTAAAGTTATCAAACATTCGCATTTCATAGGGATGAAGTTTCACAATCAAGTATTGGTGATTATCCTTTAAGGCATCATTTAACTCATAAGGGTCAAAGCCTAAAAAAGCAAAGAAATTACCTTGTTTTATCATTTCCATAACACTTGGATCCTCAAGCTCGTAGCGGAAAGTTGGCATATAAATTCCGATTTTAGCTTGCTCATCCTTAGTTTTAAATAAATCCTCTAATAATTTTTCTTTAGCGATTGCTGGTTGATCAATATAATCAATTCGAGGAAAGCCCAGCTTTTGATATTTTTTCCCCTCAATTGCCATACATGCGCTCATTAAAGTTTCGTATAAATCTGAGCTTGATGTTACCATATCAGCATTTTTATGCCAAAGCTTTTGATTTCGTTTATTAGCACGATAGCATGTATTATGTGCCATAAATCCCATCCGCTTTAGCGGAACACCGTGCCAGAATTGAATATTAATTTGTGCACGGCGTGCTTTAAAAGGTTGGTGCGTAGTAATCACATACTTGGCTGCACCAATCTTTTTCCACGTTTTCCAAGACAAATGTGACGATGGCCACGGTTCAACTAAGGTTACGTCATAATCCGGATGATTAGCTTTAATGTATTTATAGAATAAATAACCGTTTGAGCCGGATCTACCCGATCCGTTTAGAACAACAATATTTTTTTCTTTAATTGGACGAAGACTCGCCAACAAGCTCATCCCCCATAAGTATAAGCGAAAAAATAAACTCTTCATTAGATATTCTCCAGTAACGTACACATATATGCATATTATTTATTTTTAATTATTTATTATTCTCTACTAAGGGTATAAAAAAAGCCTGAGTAAACTCAAGCTTTTTTTGATTATTTGATAAAACTTTACTTTCTAACAGCTTTTCTTTCAAAGAATTTGACAATTTCGACAATAATTATCATCAAGAATCCAGCAACAATGACTACAAGCCATTGCATCCCATCTAACTCAGTTACATCAAAAATCTTAGTTAAAAATGGAATTTCTACTGCTGCCATAACTAAAGCAGAAATAAGAATTGCTCCATTAAACCACTTATTTTCAAATGTTTGTGCTCTAAAGATTGATTTATTAATAAATTTAGAATTAAAGGCATGGAATAATTGGATTAATCCTAAGGTAAGGAAGGCCATAGTTAAAGCATCTGCGTGTTGCATAGCTGCATTTCCAACATGTGGACCAACATGTAACCCAAGCTGATATGCACCTAAGACCAAAATACCCTCTAAGATACCTTGATAAATAATTGAACTTGCAACACCACCGGAGAAGAAATTAGACTTTCTACCGCGAGGCTTATTCTTCATAATACCTGGCTCAACAGGCTCAACACCTAAAGCAATAGCTGGCAAAGTATCAGTAACTAAGTTAATCCACAACAATTGAACCGGCATCAATATATCCCAACCAAGCATTGTCATCATAAAGACAGTTAAAACTTCACCAACGTTACAACTCATCAGATAAAGAATTGCTTTTTGGATATTGGCAAATACCTTACGTCCTTGTTTAATAGCTTCAACAATTGTCGCAAAGTTATCATCTGCCAAAACCATATCAGCTGCACCTTTTGAAACTTCAGTACCAGTAATTCCCATACCAATACCGATATCAGCTTGTTTTAGACTAGGTGCATCGTTAACACCATCCCCAGTCATAGCAACAATCTTATTATTTGCTTGCCATGCTTTAACAATTCTAACCTTGTTTTCTGGTGAAACACGAGCATAGACACTATAGTCTTGAACATGCTCATTGAAGTATTCGTCAGAAAGTTTATCAAGTTCCGCACCAGTAATTACAGCCTTATTTTTATCTGGACTTTCTTCTAAAATGCCTAAACGAGATGCAATTGCAGCAGCTGTAATTTGATGGTCACCAGTAATCATTACTGTTCTAATACCGGCACTTTTTGCTTCGGCAACAGCAGCTTTTGCTTCTGGCCTTTCTGGGTCAATCATTCCCACCAAGCCAGCAAAGATTAGATCTTGCTCAACATTACTAGTCGTTGGATCATCATAAGCTTTATCTACAATCTTATAAGCTAGTCCTAAGACACGTAAAGCTTGTTCAGCCATCCCTTTATTTGATGCAAGAATTGTTTCTTTTTCACTATCTGAAATTGGCGTTACTTGACCATCTTTTTCAATTTTCGTTACTCGCTTTAATAATTCATCTGGAGCACCCTTTACAGCAACAAAGAACTTATCGCCATAATGGTTAACCGTAGACATTAATTTTCTTTCTGAATCAAATGGAACTTCTTGAACGCGGCTATCTTTCTTAAGAAGATCTTCAACCTTAATATTTTGATTAAAAGCATATTGAATCAAGGCTGTTTCAGTTGGGTCTCCTAAAAGCCGACCGCCGTCTTCAATCTTTGTATCATTAGCTAATATCATCGACATCATAGCCGGATTATCACTATTGATTGTTGCTTCATCATTATACAGTTCACCGTTATAGTAAATTTTTTCAACAGTCATTTGGTTCTGTGTCAAAGTACCAGTCTTATCAGAACAAATAATATCGGTAGCTCCTAAGGTCTCAACAGCTGGCAATTTTCTAACAATTGCCTTATGTTTAGCCATTGTTTGCGTTCCTAAAGCCAAAATAATAGTTACGATAGCTGGTAATCCTTCTGGGATTGCAGCTACAGCTAAGGAGACAGCAACTAGAAACATATCGATAATTAATTTATTAGTTGGCTCGCTTCCTTGTTTGGTAAACATTCCTGCGATAAAGACAATCACACAAATTGCCAAAATCATAATCGTTAAAGTCTTACCAAGCTGATTCAAGTTTTCCTTTAATGGAGTAGCTGTTTCATCTGCATTATTAAGCATTGTTGCGATTTTACCAACTTCGGTATTCATACCAGTGCCAACCACAATACCTTCTGCTCGTCCATAAGTTACATTAGTATTTGCGTAAGCCATGTTAACACGGTCACCTAGTGCTACATCATCAGCTTTTAACACGTCACTATCCTTTTCAACAGGTACTGACTCACCTGTCAAAGCTGACTCTTCAACTTTTAAACTCGCAGTCTTAGCTAGCCGCATATCAGCTGGAACAACGTCCCCTGCTTCAAGCAAGACAATATCACCAGGTACAATATCTGTACTTGGAATTTCTAAAATTACGCCTCCACGTCTTACATGGGCATTGGGTGTTGACATCTCCTTTAAAGCATCAATTGCAGCTTCTGACCTAGCTTCCTGAATTACTCCTAAAATTGCATTCAGCAAAACAACAATCATAATAATTGCTGCATCAGTCCATTCATTAGCAACTACACCAGATAAAATGGCAGCCACAATTAAGACAATAATCATAAAGTCCTTAAATTGATCGATAAAGCGCATAAACATACTACGCTTTTTCTTTGAAGCTAAAGAATTGGGCCCATCTGAAGCTAATCTCTTCTTAGCCTCATTATCAGACAACCCATTGTCTAACGATGTATTCAGCTCTTTCTCAATTTGAGAAATTTCTTGAGCATAGTATTTCTCTTTCACCGTAAAACATCCTCCCATAAACAAAAAAGACTTATGACCAGTTATCAGCCATAAGTCTCACTAATTAAGATAAGTCCAGAGATATCCATCTCGGTTGTTGAACTTATCGCAATAACTTGCCGTTACTCTCTTATGCATCTATGGTATATTAAACTATCTAGTCCGATACAAGTTTAGTTCTTTTTACATAAATCATCAAAAATAGTAGTTAAAATTTATAAAATTAAAGTCTAACAGCATCTAAATCGGCATCGGTAATATTTATCAAGTCTTCCTCTGAATAACTATCAGTCATGGCTACGCGTACTGCTTGTTTCTTTATGATCTTATCATTTAAATTTCTGACCCAACGCCCATTACTGTTATCGTTATCCTTACTTAAGTTATTCTTCAATAAGTCTGCATAACTTGAAGGATTTACATGATATTGTTGTTTCTTTAGAGAAAACAATCCAATTTGAACCATTTCATCAACTGTATAATCTTCAAAATCAAATTTATTCGGAATACGACTACGTAATCCTGGGTTAGTTTCTAAAAACTTCTCCATATCGTTAGTATAACCAGCAAAGATAATCATAATATTAGAGCGATGATCTTCCATAAACTTTAATATTTCATCAATTGCTTCTTTACCGAAATCATTCTGACCACCACCAGCTAGGGTATATGCTTCATCAACAAACAAGATCCCACCTAAAGCTGATTCAAGAACTTTCCTAGTTTTTTCAGCTGTTTGACCAACATATCCTGCTACTAAATCAGCTCGAGATGTCTCAATTAACTTATCTTCAGCTATTACGCCTTTTTCATACAGAACATGGCCAACAATACGAGCAACCGTTGTTTTTCCAGTTCCTGGATTTCCTAAAAACAATGAGTGCAAAGTTTGAGAACTAGTATTTAAACCTTTTTCTTCACGTTTTTTATTTAAAACAGTGACTGCAATAAATTCTTTGACTTGTTGCTTTACCGTTTCTAGACCAATCATTTCATCAAGCTGCTGCATACCTGATTTTTGAGGACCTTTTGGTAGATCCTTTTGGTCTTTTTCTGCTTTATGTACCTGCTCTTTTTTCTGGGTAGTAAAGTACTCAATATCGTTTTGTAAATTATCTTTTACTATTGTGTATTGATTATTTTCATTTAAATCATACTCATCATTAGTAGAATCAAATTTCAACACATAAACGTCAGGAACATTAAAAGTTACATTATCTTCAATTTTAATATTAGGTGAACTTTCAAATGCTAGGCCAATCCAGTCTAGCGTTATATTACTTTCACCGTTAGCAAAAATGTTGATTTTACCATTATCTCTACCATCAAGTAAAAGAGTTTCTCCAGTTAAAGCACTATGATCTTCTAGAGTAATTGACTCAACAATTCTACTTGTATTTCCTACATTTATCTTACTTTGATCATAGAGATATAAAGAATCAATTATTGAATTTTCTACTTTTGCCTGAGCAGCTTTTTGTAAATAAAGGGCCCCAGAATAATTAGGTTCTTTAATAATTGAAGAGGTAATATTGAGAATAGATTCACTACTAAAAATGCAAGGATAATCTTTTTCTTTTACTCCACCCGTTACAGTTACATTTTGCAATGTAGCAACAGTATTCGAATATAAACTAAGGACATTACTTTCACCATAGCTAAGCGTAGTATTATTAAGAGTTAAATTTGCTTCAGTAGCAGTAATTTTACAATTAAGAGTACTATTCTTTATCTCTACATTCCCTTTTTCAACATAAATTCTATGTGCACCGTCACCAATTTTATCCTTTTTAACGTACAAATCATCAAATTGAGCAGTAGCACCATCATCTACATAAATAATTGGATAATTTTGACCAGTCGTAGCGTCATTAACGACCGAAACATGTGTCGCAATTAATTGACTGTTATTTATTACTTGAAGAGAATTATTCTTATCTCGATAGTGTCTCAGAGTCAGATTATTTAATTTTACCTGGGCGCCATTTTTAATGATAAAGCCACCTAAAATAAAAGTATTATCTTCGCCAGAAATATTTAGACTCTTGTTAATTACATAATTTTGATCCTCAAGTGGGAACTGATAATCTCTCTTAATTAAAATATCATCCCCATCTGAAGCTTGATTTAATGCATCTTCAAATTCCCAGGTAGTACGCTGCTTTTTGAAAAAGCCTCGATCATCTGGTCCAACTACAAAAAACGTCATATTTCCTCCAAGAAAAATACTTAACTAATTTTGTTTATAAAAATCATCAAAAATAGTTACTGGCAAATGACGCTTATGTTCACTCTTTTTCCACAACTTTTCAATCTGCTCAGCTGCTTCTTCACTCACATCTTTACCTTCTAAGTAATCGTCAACATCTTTGTAAGTTACTCCTAATGCTACTTCATCAGGTAAGTCTGGACGATCTTCTTCTAAATCAGCAGTTGGTGCCTTTTCATATAAGTGCTTAGGACATCCAAGTTCCTTAAGCATTTCCTTCCCTTGACGCTTATCTAATCTAAATAACGGAGTAATATCAGCAGCACCATCACCATATTTAGTGTAAAAACCCGAGAAGTTTTCTGCTGCATGATCAGTACCTACAACAGCCCCATTATTGGCACCAGCAATCGCATATTGAACTACCATTCTTTGACGAGCTTTGATATTTCCTTTATTAAAGTCAGTAATTTTTTGACCAGTTGCTTCAACTACTTTTACCATTGCATCGACTGGTTCTTTAATATTAACAATCAAATCTTGATCAGGCTTTTGAAAAGCAATTGCATCGGCAGCATCACTTGCATCTGCTTGAACGCCATAAGGTAGACGAACAGCAATAAACTGGTAAGAATTATCTCCAGTTTCTTCACGCATTTCTTCAATTGCCATTTGGCAGAGTTTACCAGTTAAAGTTGAATCTTGACCACCAGAGATCCCTAAAACATAAGTCTTCAAAAAAGGATTTTCTTTTAAATAATCTTTTAAAAAATCAATAGACTTTCTAATTTCTTTTTTAGGGTCAATTTCTGGTAACACATGTTCATAAGCAACAATTTTTTCTTGTAATGGACGCATCTTAATATCCTCTTTTCACAATTCGACTACGAATATCATTAATTAAATTCATCTTGTTGTCATATAACTTTTGCGATAAATCCACTGGATAATCTTGTGGATTCAAACTACGCTTATATTCGTCCCATAATCCGTCTAAGTTATTGGCTGCAAATTCTTTTGTTTCTTTAAGAGTAGGTTCTTTATAAACAAGTTTTCCTTCATGGAAGATTTCTTGTAGTAAAGGACGAGCAGTATAATCAGTAACAACCTTATTAATGTAAGTGTATTGCGGATGGAACATAAAGAGCGCATCAAATTTTCTTGGATCTTCATCATAGCGTGATACCCAATCACCCTCATTTTTCTTCTCAGAGTTTGCTTGAATCCGCCATACCTGTTTTTTACCTGGAGTAGACACTTTTTCAGCATTTGAAGAAATTTTCAAAGTATCGCGCATATTGCCTTCTTTATCTTCAATTGCTACTAACTTGTATACACCACCTAAAGCAGGTTGATCAAATGCTGTAATTAATTTAGTACCGATTCCCCAAACATCAATTTTTGCGCCTTGCATCTTAAGGTTTTGAATAGTCTTTTCATCTAAATCATTTGAAGCATAAATTTTTGCATCAGGGAAGCCAGCATCATCTAATTGTTTACGCACTTTTTTAGAAATATACGCCATATCACCCGAGTCAATTCGAACTCCTTGGAAATTAATCTTGTCGCCCATTTCTTTAGCAACTTTAATAGCAGTTGGCACACCACTTCTTAAAGTATCATAGGTATCAACTAAGAATACACAGTCCTTATGAGTCTCAGCATATGCTTTAAAAGCATCATATTCATTATTAAAAGCTTCAACCAAAGAGTGAGCATGAGTACCAGCGACAGGAATATCGAATAATTTTCCTGCTCTAACATTACTAGTAGCGTCAAAGCCACCAATGTATGCTGCCCGTGTTCCCCAAATAGCTGCATCCGTTTCTTGTGCACGACGTGAGCCAAATTCCATCAAGCCGTCGTTACCAACAGCCACCTTAATTCTAGCTGCCTTAGTAGCAATCAAAGTCTGGAAGTTGATAATGTTTAAAATTGCAGTTTCAACTAATTGTGCTTGAGCTAATGGTCCTTCGATCTGCATAATTGGTTCATTAGCAAAAACTAATTCACCTTCTCTAGCACTTCGAATGGTTAACTTCAATTCTAAATTACGTAAATAATCGATAAAGTCATCATCGTAGTCACAAGTTTCCTTGAGATATTCTAAATCACTTTCTTTAAAACGAAGATTATTTAGGTATTGAATAACATGACTTAAACCAGCATTAACTGCGTAGCCATTACCAAAAGGTTCTTTTCTAAAGAACACTTCAAATACAGAATTTCTTTCACTTATTTCCTTTTTAAAATAGGTATACATCATATTAATTTCATACAAATCAGTATGTAAAATTAATGAATCATCTTGATCAACTTGTGGGTAAAACATTTTGTCCCCTCATCACTAAAATAAATAATTTTTTTCTTGTATTTTATTATAATCAAACAAGAGCAGATATCAAAAAGAGACATCAAATTTGATGCCTCTTTTTGATATTTTAATTACTTATTATTTTTACATAATCCCTAATTGTAAAAAATTCTAGGATCTGTTCTAACTTTTTCTGATCATCTTTTTTAATTTTGTAAATAGTAGTTCCTTGACTAATTATTTTTATTAAATCGTAATAAAACTGCTCTAACGTATTTTTTGACAACTTATTACTAAACTCATCAATTCCTGTTCCCCAATATATTTTTGTACCTTTGGGAATAACAATTTTTGCAGTTTTTTGAGGGTCAAAATTATTGCTAAAATCAACAATTGTTTTCAAATATACATTATCCAATTCAGAATCTTTAATATTTTTAACAACTAGAGGCGTGATTTCCTTTAAAGAAGTTTGGCCTTGTTTAAAAATTGATGGATATAAAGAAGCAATATGAAGCCGATTGATTAAATTGTATAAAGTCGCTTGAGTAGAATAGGCCGGCACATTTATCCGGCTTACAATATGATGCAAAGTCCTCAAATTTGTAGATAATTCAAATAAAGTTTTAGAATTATTTTGTTTTAGAGGATTATCACCTAAATTTACTTTTTTGGAAACCCGATATTTTAATCCAACAAAATTACCATTTACTACTCTTAATCCTAAATTATTTTCTGCATTATACCAAGCTGGCATCCCATTAATTAAATAATTTTCATATACGCTGGTCTCAAATATCTCTCTTCGCCAAAAAGCATAATTAGTATAAATATTTGTTCCAAGTCCCAGGGCGGTTTTTATTAGACTAACTTCGTTTCGATAATAAGGTCTAACTAAATGAAATTTACCATCTTTTAAGCGCTGATACATAGCTCTAATTCCAACAAACATTCCGTCACATTTTTCACCAAGAATGGTGCTAACAGCACGATAAAAAACATTTTGGTTGAATAGAATTTTATCGGCATCTAAAACAAAAATTATTTCTCCACTCGCATACTTCAGACCATGTCTAATAGCCTTAAAATAATTATGATGAGTTTGCTTAGTATATTTAAGAGGTAGTTTTGTATTTCCTAAGTATCGTCTTAAAATTGTTTCTGTTTCGTCCTGTGATCCATCATTAATTAAAATAATCTCCCAATTTTGATAGGTTTGATTTTTTATTGATTCTAGGGCTTCAACAATCGTCTTTGCACTGTTATAAGCCGGGATGAGGACAGAAATTTTTACTTGTTTCTTCCCTAAACTAATATTTCCAAAGATATTAACAATAGATAGAGACAAAATAAAGATTAAAACTAAATAACTCGTATTAAGCACATTTGACTCAGCAACAAGCATGCTTATTTCGTTAATAATTAAAAATATTATTATCCCGACAATTAGATGACTAGTAGGTCTTAAATGATCCTTAACTTTCAAATAAAATATTGATCCAATTATTTCTATTAATAAGATGATTGAACCAATACTCCAAGAAAGATTTTTTAAAACAAAATCAGGCAATTCAGGTACATACCAAACTAGAGAAATAAGTAGAACAATCAAGTAAACACACAATAAAAAAGGACGTAATTGTTCACTAAAAGTAACCACAACTCTAATCAGATAAAAGACAAAAGTCAAAACAGAAATAATTAAAATTAGCAAAGTACCTGCTTTGATTGGTAATTGAGCTAAAATATTTAAATTAAGTAATAGTAATACTAAGTTCTTTGCATTAAAGTGTAGATCTAAAAAATATAAAATCCCCATGTAAGAGATAATTGTCAATTGATATAAAGCACCAATTTCTGATAAAGGGAAGATATCAAGATTATTTAGAACCACTGCTAACGCTAAAAAAAATGAAAGAAGACTCAAAGTTTTTTCTAAAAACCATTGATCTAAATCTTCAATAGGAATTGATAAAGCTAATAAGAGCAATATTAATCCATAAGCAGCACTAACAATGAAAAAGCCATTATCACCCTTCCAAATATTGCTACTAAATTCAAAAATTAAAGGGAGAATTCCAATTAAAATTGCTAAAATATTGCTTTTATGATAATTTTCCACTATTTTCACCTAAAACAAGTTTGTAATAATTTTCAATTGCCACTAATTGGTTTTTCATTGAAAAAGCGTGCATCAGATATGTCTTTTCTTTTTCAGCCATAGCCATGAGATCTGTCTTGCTCTTAGCCGTAGCTTGTCTTATTTTTTCACTAATGCTGTCTATATCTCCAATTTTAGCAACAAAACCATACTCTTCATTAGGAATCATCTTCTCAATATCACCAACATCGGTTGACAAAATTGGTACTAAATTATCACTAGCCTCTAATAAGACAAGGGGAAAACTTTCTGAATACGATGTTAAAACTGCCAAATCCATCTTTTGATATAACTTTCTAGTCTCTTGCTGGGTCAAAAAGCCATGAAAAGTTACTTGTGAACTAATTCCTAAATCTCGTGCTAATGCTCTTAAATTATTCAATTCACTGCCATCACCTACAATATGCAGCCGAATATTTTGATCATTAATTTTTTTTATTGCCTTTAAAAGCAAGTCTTGTCCCTTAACTTTTTCAGCTCGACCAACATTAATAATATTGAAATAGGGATGAGTATATTTTTTAGGAACATTCTTATTTTGATGGAAAAAAATCCCATTATAAATTACGCAAATTTTTGTTTTCGGAATACCTACTTTTTCAACTAGAAGGTTAGAAAAGTTCTGAGTAATTGCAAAGATACCATCTGCTTTTTTTAAAGCCATGATATTTAATTTAGTAAAAATATTTCCAATCATTCCTCGACCTTCAAAATCCTTTAAAGGATCAGAATGAACCGTAATAATCCACTTTGCTTTGATTTGCTTTTTAATCATTGAGACAAACAGATTAGCTCTTGCTCCATGAGTATGAACTATATCAAAATTTCCCTCATTGATAAGACTAGTAAGACGCTTTAAAACACTCAGATCATAACGACTTTGTGCTCCTAAAATTGTTGTTTTAATTTTTGCCTTTTTAGCAGCTTTTGCTACAGGCCCATCTGCTAAAGTTAAAAGCTCAAAATCCACATTTTGTCTTTTTGCCTCTGTCAACAAATTAACAATATGCGACAGGCCACCACCTTTTTCTAAACCAGCATTAATATGTAAAACTTTCATTTAATTAATTCTTTCTTTGATTTTTCAACTTCAACTACAAATTCTGGCAATGCGAGCATGCGCTTAAAGCGAGTTGGATTAGTAATTAAGCGATAGAACCATTCAAGATGCGTTTTTTGAAATACTTCTGGAGCACGTTTGACTACGCCAGAAAAAACATCAAAACTTCCGCCCACTCCCATCATAATTGCAGGCACTTTTGCTTGACGTAGGATGGAGATCAGCTCTTCTTGTCTTGGAAAACCAATTGCTGCAAAAACCATATCAGGACTTGATTCTTCAATTCTTTTAGCTACCGTCTTTAGATCATCCTTAAAATAGCCATCTTCTGCTCCAACTAATTCAATTCCTGGATAATCACGAGCAATTTTTTCTTTAGTAATTCGCATTACTTCAGGCTTTGCACCAATTAAATATACTCGCAATTTTCTTAAGTTTCCTACCTGTAGCAGCCAAGTAAATAGATCATATCCTGTTACTCGTTCTTTAAGCGGTTTTTTTAACATTTTTCCACCTAAGACAATTCCAATTCCATCAGGTGTAATCAAATCCGCATTCTTGGTAATAAGGTTCATAAATTTTGGATCTTTATTAGCTGCCATTACAATTTCGGGATTAGCTGTTACTACCATGGTTGATAACTTATTATTTAACCTACTAATCAATCTATCTTTAAATTCTTCTAAAGAATAGTTATCAAATTCAATTCCTAAAATATTAACTCTACTCATTCTCTACTTTTAACCATTTCTATGTGAAGTAATATCTCTATTTATTATTTTAACAAAAAAACACTTAAAACTTTTTCAATATAAAAGTTTCACTTTTTTCTACTTCTGCTAGAATAGTAACTATTACAAGGGAGTATTTATTATGAAAAAAATTATTACCTACGGAACCTTTGATCTACTGCATTATGGTCACATTCGTCTTCTAAAAAGAGCTCGAGCCTTAGGAGATTATTTAATCGTAGGTCTATCAACAGACGAATTTAATGAATTTAGCAAACATAAGCAAGCCTATAATAGCTATGCGGAAAGAAAATATATTCTAGAAGCAATTAGATATGTAGATAAAGTTATTCCAGAAGAGAACTGGGATCAAAAAATTAATGATGTACAAAAATATGATATTGATACTTTCGTAATGGGTAATGACTGGGAAGGAAAATTCGATTTTCTAAAACCTTATTGTAAAGTTGAATACCTTGAAAGAACTCCTGGAATTTCTACGACACAAATCAAAAAAGACTTAAAATAAAAAAATTGCATAATGTAGTTCATATCACAAAATCAAACTGCATTATGCATTTTTTATTTTTCAAATGTAAATTCAAATCTTTCGGCCACATATGATGCACGAACATATTCAAAAGGATAGTGATTGCTGAGTTCAGTAACCTGGCGTCTAGTTACTAATGGCTCACCCTTTTTAACTGACAATAAACGAGCCTCATTTTCATTAGCAACAGCTGCACCAATATTTTCTACAACACTCCCAATCTTATAGCCACCCTTTTCTTCAAGCGTTTGATATAAACTACTTGAAATTTCATCTTTAGAAAAACGGGAAACTAATTCATAAGGAATTGTAGCAACTTCATAACAAATCGGCACATTATCTGCAAAACGAACACGTTCCATTCTTAGCACGTTATCTGTATCTTGAATTTTCAACTTTTCCTTTTCAGATAACGATGGCTTCGTTATACGATAAGATAGTAATTTACTAGAAGGAACTTGACCATTGGAACGAGTTATGTCAGTAAAACTCATAATCCCAGACATTTTCTCTTGAACCTTTTGACTAGAGACATAGGTTCCACTACCTAAGCGTCTCTCTAGGATTCCTTCGTCTTCTAATGTCTTAATTGCTTGGCGCAATGTCATTCTAGAAACATTGAATTTTGAAGCTAATTGCCGCTCAGCAGGGATCCGCTCTCCAACTTTATATTTTTTATTTTCAATATCACGCTTTATTTGGTTGTGAATTTTAATATACATTGGTTCTTGCATGATAACCCCTCACTTCATTCTGCTACCAAACTTATTTTAGCGTAAACTAGCTGATTAGTCATTGTTCTTCTTTACTTCCCAACGCATTCCCAAAATATTAATATTTGGTCTCCTATTGCATTCAACCTCTAAATCTTGAGTACTACTTGAAACAATATTTAGTTTAATCTTAGCATCATCCTGTACTGCCAACCTGCTCCCATTTGGATTAATAATTAAGTCTCGTCCTCCTAAAGTCGCTTGTCCATTTAAGGCTAAGAAATACTCAAAATCATCTCTTCCAGAAAAAGCAACTCTAGTTGCATCTGCCGTGGCCTTATCTTGAAAATCTGCATGACTGACAATAGTAGAATTATTTAAGGTTACTTTTGCATTATCACAAGCAATTAAACGGTCTATTTTACTATTCTGAATTAAAGTTCTCGTATTTTTGTCTAGAAAAATACCACCTTTAAATTCAGACTGTAAAATATTTACCCATGAATCATCTGAAATATAGAAACTAGAGTCATCATTTTTTTCAACAGTTGAATTAAGCATATTTACCCAAGTCTGCCCATGAATTAACCCATAGGAAATAGACGTATTACTCAAGTCAACTTCAGCATTTGAATTAGGGTATGTACTTAGATTACCATGAATCATACTGTTAGAAATAATTGCAGTCCCTTTTCCCTGAATACCTAAAGCTGCGTAATTTTCAGAATCATAATCAATTAACGAATCAGTCATAGTAAGTCTAAAATCAGCTTGAGCAAATAGAGAAACACTAGAGTTCAAAATTTTACTTGAGAATAATTCCAGTGTACATTTACCATTCACAGCAATTGCAGCCATATCATCTTCATCCCCATAAAGGATAGTATTACGTAAAGTAAGATAGGTATCGGCATCATCTTCAACGTAAATAGTATTATGACCTGATTTTGTTTGAAGAGCAATATTTTCTAATGTAAAAAAGTTACAATTATTCTCTAACACAAAAAAGCCACTAATTACTGTCTCATCAGGAGTATTGCCTGTTCCCTTGATTGTAACATTATTTACTTCTAAGCCTCGATCTAACTCATAAAATCCAGGAGCAAGTAGTAATACATCATCAGGCTGCAAGTCTTTAAGAGCACTTTTCCAAGTAGTACCGTCTCCTCGACCACTGACTTTAACAAGACGTGCCATACAAATAGATCCTTTCTACACAAAAATTTCATACATTATTCCCTTTATTTTCAATGTTTTCTGCTTAAATATAATCATCAACGGAGGTAACTATGATTAACATTACTACAAATCAATTAGCAGAAATTTTAGAAAAAGATTCTAACATCAATTTATATGATTTACGAACACCAATTGAATTTGCATCAGGTCATATTCCTGAGAGTCATAATCTACCTTTTGAAGAATTAAAGTACTTCAATGATCCTAAAAATGAGACCTACTATTTTATTTGTCGGTCTGGCGATCTTTCACATCATGTATGCCAACTTTTAAAATCTAAAGGTTATAATAATTTAATTAACATTTCTGATGGTATCCTTAACTGGAAAGGTAAAATACAAAGTATAAATTAAAAACGCAATATAACAAAAAAGGTCATCATATGATGACCTTTTTTTCGGGTTGGGTGTTCTTTCGAACTATTGGGTTAGCTGGATTCGAACCAGCGCATGATGGTACCAAAAACCATTGCCTTACCACTTGGCTATAACCCATTTGATTGAACTTTTACTTGTTGTTCAATGCAACCAGCTGAATAAAATTCAGCAATGGAGGCCAGTGGATTCGAACCACCGAACTCAGAGAGAGCGGTTTTACAGACCGCCGCGTTTAGCCACTTCGCTAGGCCTCCGAAACGTTACTTAATTATAATAACGAACTGCCTAGCAAAAAGCAAGTAAAAATTAGAAAAAAATCTAATTTTTTTATTTTAGTATTAACTACTTTAATTGAGCAATATGCTTCTTAATGATATCAGCTGACTCCCTTAGCTTTTCATCTTCTTCAGAAGTTAACTCTAACGGAATAACTTTTTCTACCCCATCTTTTCCAATAATTGCTGGATATCCAATATATGTTTGTACTTCATCTAAATATACAGAAGTTGGTGCAAATAATCTGGCATCACTAAATACAGCTTGAATTAAGCGAACAGCACAAGTCGCAATTGCATATGAGGTATATCCTTTTCCAAATGCTACTTTCATAGAATTTTTATTAGGTTGTGCACTTAATTTTTCCTCTTGCTCTTTTGTGAACAGTTCTTTAGCCGACTTACCATTAACTGAGACAGTTGACCAAGCAGTGAATTGAGATGCTCCATGTTCACCTAAAACAAATCCTGCTACATTTCTTGGATCTTCATTAAGTGCTTCCCCAACAATTCTTTGCATTCTAGCAGTATCTAGGAAAGTTCCAGTTCCGAAAACTTGTTTTTTAGATAAACCAGTAGTTTCTTGTAAAATAGTCGAAATTGCATCACATGGGTTTGAAATATTAATTAGGATGCCCTTGAAGCCAGATTCTTTAATTTTAGCTCCTACTTCCTTAGCATTCTTGGAATTAATTTCAAATTCACCAAATCTATCTCCAGTTTTAACTGTCGCAGCAATATTACCAAAGGAAGTTACAATAATATCAACATCCTTTAAATCGCTATAATCACCTAGAAACACATTAACATGATAATCATTTCTAGCTAAAGTATCACGTAAATCATTATATTCCGCCTCTGCTTTAGCTTGATTTTTATCTAATAAGTATAAATTATCAACAATCCCATGAGTAAATAAAGTAAAAGCGACTGTCGCACCAACATGTCCCATACCAATTACGGCTACATTTCTCATTGTAATTCCTACTTTCTATAAAAATTCTTACACCTTAAGGATAATCCATTTGCCCTAAGTTTTAAATTCATTTTATATCTTTTGACTAGAAACTATTTTTTCATGTTGCTTAATCTTTTCAATTCGCTTCTCGTCTCTTTTAATAAGCAACAAAAATAAGGCTTCAATAATTGTAAAAGCTGCTACACGAGAGAAGTAATATTGATTTTGTAAAACCGTTTGTCTTACTCCTGTTCTTAAATGATAATCACTATTTAACGCAATCGGAGAATCTGGATTATTAGTAATACCGATAATTTTAATTTTATTCTTTTTAGCCAACTCAATTTCTTTTATTAGAGCTGCCGATTCTCCAGAATTTGAAATTACAATTAAACAATCCTTATTGTTTAAATTCATTGTTTGTGCATCTGCTGTTTCAACATTTCCACCAGAAGCAAACGACAAAATACCAATTTGATTAAATTTATAAACTGCATCTGCAGCTACAGGATAGGTATCGCCTTCAGCACTGATTTGAACAATTCTACTTTTTTCAATTAGAGAAAGAATCTGATCTAATTGATCGGTTGGAATATGACCTAAAGTAGATTGAATTTCATTAATTTTATTTTTTTCAATTTGGGCTAGAGCAGCTTGTATATCATCCTTAGGTAGTTCTCTTAAAGATTCACTCTCCTTTTGCCCCATACTTTGTGCAAGTAAAATTTTCAATTCATGAAATCCTGATAAAGATAAATTCCGGCAAAATCTTGTTATAGATGCATCACTTACTTTTGCTTTTTTAGCTAATTGAGAAATTGTAATATTTATAACTTCAACCGGGTTTTCAAGAATTGCTCTTCCAATTTTTTGATCAGAAGCGGACATTTTATTCATTTGCGCATAAATTTTATCAATAATATTTTCCAAAAATTTCCCCTCATTTCATAAAAATTATATCATGCCTATAAAATAATTTTCATATTTTTGCATTTGACGAAAATAATTTTTGAAAGTATTATTGAGTTTGTAAATAATTTTCACAAAATTATATTTATAAAAATAATTTACGGAGAACTAAAATGTCACTAATTAGTCAAAAAGCACTTAGTAAGATTAAACCCAATATGAGTATTAGTTTGGGTGGTGGAAGCAATGTGCTGAATCTCGCAAAAGATCTATATCAAGCACACATTTCGAATCTAACACTCTATTCTCCCTCTGAAATAACTCAAGCTAAATGTAAGCAATTTGGATTAAAGGTACTACCTTTTATTGAAAATTCACCTCACTTAGACCTAGCCTTTGATGGATGTGATAGCATTGATAAAAATTTCAATGCTCTAAAGAGCGGTGGTGGTATCCATCTTTTTGAAAAGCTAGCCGCTGAAAATACGGAAGAATACATCTTATTGCTTCCAGCAGAACGATTTAGAGATGAACTATCCCCTACTATTCCCCTCTGTCTTGAGGTAGTCCCCGCTTGTCTTGAAAATATAATAAACTCTATTCCTGAAGAATACGACTATAAAATTCGTCTGGGTAAAGCAGTAGCATCCTTTGCGCGATCACCATTGGGTAATATTTTAATTGATATTTATCCTCACACTTCTTGGAATAATATAAAAAAGCTGAACAGTTTTCTCCTAAAACAAAATGGGGTTGTAAGTAGTTCATATTTTGAAGGAATTGTTACCAGCATTATAACCGAAACTAAAAATAAAGCAGTTGAAATAAAGAAAGGATAATAATTATGAAAAAATATAATTGGGGTATTATTGGTACAGGATGGATTGCGCATGAAATGGCAGATGCATTGCAAGCTAGCAAAGGTGACGTATACGCAGCAGCTAATCCAAATGAAGATGAATTAAAAAAATTTGCTGCTGAAAAAAGGGTCAAACATATCTTTACTAATCCTGACGAAATGATTAATAATCCAAATATCCAAATTATTTATATTGCTACTCCACATACATTTCACTATGACTACATCAAAAAAGCTTTAAATGCTGGTAAACACGTTCTCTGTGAAAAAGCCATTACAGTGAATGCAGATCAATTTGATGAAGTAGAAAAACTTGCTAAGGAAAAGAATTTGATTCTATCAGAGGGATTTACACTTTACCACATGCCTATTTACCAAAAAGTTAGGAATTTAATTGATAATGGTAAATTAGGCAAAATTAAGCTAGTTCAAGTAAACTTTGGTAGTCTTAAAGACTATGATCCAAGCAATAGATTTTTTAATAAAGCTTTAGCTGGCGGAGCTCTTCTAGATATTGGTGGCTACGCTACTGCTTTTGCAAGAATGTTTTTATCAAAACAACCAGAAAGCATTTTAACAACAGTAAAATTTTTTGAAACGGGTGTTGATGAACAATCAGGAATTATCCTAAAAAATACTCATGACGAGATGGCGGTTATGGCTCTTTCAATGCGAGCAAAACAGCCTAAACGAGGTGTGATTTCTGGAACTAAAGGCTATATAGAAATATCTAATTATCCTCGAGCAACTGAAGCTCAGATTACTTATACTGCAAGTGCTCATGAAGAAAGTCATGAGACAATAACAGCTGGTAAAACTTCTGAAGCACTTGAATATGAAATACAAGACATGGAGCGTTATATCGAACAAGGCCATGATGATGGTGAATTAAGTATTTCAAGAGATGTAGCACATATCTTAACGAGTGTTCGTACTTCGTGGGGAATGAAATATCCATTTGATGAAAAATAATTTTTTATAAATTAAAAGACTAGAGATGGTGCATTTTTTATATCATCTCTAGTCTTTTCTATTAGTTAACAAAAATTGTATTTTTTGCCTTCCAATCGCGAATTTTTATTCCTACCCAAAAGCCATAAATGCCGACTGTAATAATGGTTAAAAGTAGCCACTTAATCCAATTTCCAAATAATCCAAAGGCACTTCCAGTAAATTTCATCCTGTGCCCTTCAATTACAGTATGGTTAATTTCCCAACCATAAATCATGCACACAGCCCAAGGATAGCAAATCCCTAATGTACAAACAGTAATAAGTGTTCCTAAGATATGCCAACCAATAAAAGAAATTAAGCCCCCATCAAAAAAAGAATTACGTCCATGTCTTGTTCCCATTATGATCTCTTCCAATCCAAACTTATGCACAAAAAAAGCCAGGTAAAACCTGGCAAATCTATTGGGTTAGCTGGATTCGAACCAGCGCATGATGGTACCAAAAACCATTGCCTTACCACTTGGCTATAACCCATCCTTCAAGCCTTTTACTTGTTGGCTCTATTTGAATGAACTTAATCACCCAACGATTAATATCATATTATAAATACGAACCTCTGTCAACAAAATTCTCTAAAAAATATTTATTATTTTTTAAAATTAATTAGGAGCATAAAAAAGATCGCCTTTTGGCGATCTTTTTTAGCATAATTCAGTTGATATTTTAGTACCAGCCGTTAGTTTGCCAGAACTTTTGAGCACCAGTCCATGAACCGTAACGTGATTTTACGTAGTTATCTGCTACACGTTCTTGGTTTGCTGCTGAGTAGTCTCCACCAAGGTATGATGCTGATAATTGATACTTACCAATGTATTGACCATTTCTTGCTGAGTATGAACCACCTGATTCACGGCCTGCAATCCAAGCTTTAGCTGCTGCTTCAGAACCAGATACGTTTGAAGTGTAGCTAGTAGTTGCTTGAGTTTGAGCAGTTTGTGCTACTTGAGTAGTTTGCTTTTGTGCTGGAGCATAGCTATAAGTTCTTTGTTGTTGTACAGGAGCTGAGTAAGTACGTTGTACATTGTAGTTGTAGTTAGTCTTAGGAGCTTGTACTTGAGTAGTTTGTTGTGCAGAAGCTACTGGTGCTTGCTTAGTTTGAGCTTGTGCAGGTTGTGCAGAAACTTGTTGTGAAGCTGCAGGAGTAGCTGTTTTTGTTTGTTGTACTTGAGCAGTTTCTTGCTTTTGTACTGGAGCTTGTACAGTAGTTTGTGCTTGAGGAGCTACTGGAGTAGCAACTTGAGCACTAGCAGCATTTCCACCTTCTACAGTGTACTTAGCCATAATCCATTGGTTTGCACCAAGATCATACCACTTGTTACCCATAACATCGTAAGCAGTTCTTACAACTTTCCAAGTAGTACCATGTACTAATTCTTTACCAGTAAAGTTGGCATTTTCAATGCCATCCCAAACGGCAACAGTAGAGTTTGCATTGTTAATAGTTACAACATTAGTATCATTTTGAACAATAGTAGCAGCTTGTGCGTCATTAGTATTTTGTGAATTTAAAGCTACCAAACCAGTTGCGGTAAGAGCAGCTGCTGCAAGTGACTTAGTTAAGATAGATTGAAATTTCAAGAGAAATTCTTCCTTTCATATTTATCAGTCATTTAATTTACAAGTTACATAATACAGCCTCAAAATGTCAAAACCATGACATGAATGCTACCACATTATTAAATAAAAGTGCCTTATGTTACAGTTTATGTAATATTTGTAACTTGAACACGTTTTCTTGTAATATTACTATATAAAACTACTATGCCTTATGAATTAGCCCTATTCTGTCTTACTGCCCCCTTAATGATTTATTAGATGCTAGGTGATAAATAAGACGAGAATGTCACAAAAATGAATTGTGTATTTTCCGTTCTCGGACTACGAATAAAAAAAGAGATATCATAACTGATATCTCTTTTTTTATTCACTAACTTTTAGTACCAGCCGTTTGCTTGCCAGAAACTTTGAGCGTTAGACCATGAACCGTAACGTGATTTTACGTAGTTATCTGCTACACGTTCTTGGTTTGCTGCTGAGTAATCTCCACCAAGGTATGATGCTGATAATTGGTACTTACCAATGTATTGACCATTTCTTGCTGAGTATGAACCACCGGATTCACGACTTGCAATCCAAGCTTTAGCTGCTGCTTCAGAACCAGATACATTTGAAGTGTAACTTGATTGAGATTGTGCAGGTTGAGTTTGTTGTGTACTTTGTACTGAAGAGTAAGTACCTACAGAAGTCTTAGGTGCTGAGTATGAACCTTGAGTAGTTTGAGTTTGTGCAGCAGTATTGTATGAACTTGCTTGTGAAGTAAACAATTCTGAAGCAACATTAGGATCAACAGTATCTTTTCCTAAGCGAGTGTACTTAGCCATTACCCATTGGTTTGCACCAAGATCGTACCACTTGTTACCAGCATCGTCATATGCAGCTCTGATAACTTTCCAAGCAGTTGCATGTGGTAAGTATTGACCAGTCATTTGCTTATCAGGACCGTATGAATTCCAAACAGCAATGCTCTTGTGTGGAAGGTAGTTAATTGTAACAACTTTTTCTTGTTGACCAACAGTAACTTCTGCAGCCTTTACAGTGTTTTGAGTGTTATTTACAATTGCAGCACCTGCTAAAGTAAGGGCAGCAGCTGCAGCAGTTTTAGTTAAAGTAGATTTCAAATTTTTATTAAGCATATCCAAAATTAAATTCTCTCCTTGATAAATTTGATTTGAATCATTATTTCGTCATTTCTATTTACAGCTTATATAATACATGGCCAATATTGCAGAATAGTTCCTAGAAAATTAAGGATATATTTCATCTTGTTACATTCCTGTAATATTTGCGCCTTAAGTTACAATAATGTAACGATGTAATCTTTCTGTAGCAAAACAAAGAAGAGAGAGTCATTTTTCTTAACTCTCTCTTCTTTTCTTTATCCATCTATTCTTAAATTGGTTAAATTTCTTTGTATCAGTAAACTTTAACTGCGGGAAACTCGTAAGGAATCGCTTCTGATTCCAGGATAATGTTTCCATTAATTTATCAAAGGCCTGGTTTAATTTACCTTCATCTAATTTCATGCGAGTGTTCAAGCTCCCATTCCAACTTTTAGTACTCATATGTAGTTTCTCTACACTAAAGATAGTAAGAATAAAGTCTGTTCCCATCACAATTACTATTACTAAAGCAAGATAGCCATGCGTTTTTATTTCTTCCCAAATAATTAACTTTTGAACAAATGGCTGAATGACTTTTACAAGAAAGCCTACCCTTATCCCCAAAATAAAGAAATAATTGGTGCAATCCTACCTTGGACATTGCCCCATAAATGTGAATAGTCCCATAACTTCATATGGAAAACATATTGTAAAAGTACACTAGCGAAATACTCAAAAATTGTCGCTACTATTACACCAACTACATATATAGGAAAAGATTATTTTGAATGCGATAGGTACAGATTAAAATCGTTGTTACTGCAAAGCCATATACGGGACAATAAGACCCAAACAAAAATACCCAATAATTATAATGATGATCCTTAATCGAACAATAGATTGTTTCCCATATCCAGCCAATTACAGAATACGTAAAAAATAAAACAATAATTTCAGAAAAAGTAAACGGCATTTTTAATACCTCATAAGTAATTTTTAGACTCTTCTATATTAAAGATATCATTCTTTAATGAAATTAAGGCGTACAACACCTCTGGAAAAATTAACTAAAAAGCATAAAAATATTCTTATCTGCAATTGAAAGGTACATATATAATGAAGAAATTTAATAAAACAGCTAGTAAATATGCTAATATTCTACGCTTTTTTACTATAATTGCTTTAGGAATTTTGGGGGCTTTAATGCTGATCCTGATGTTTAGTCAATTATTTGCAATAGGTCGTATTATGATTAGCAATAATTTAATTAACATACCTACGAAAGTGTTAGATGAAATAGTCACTTTCTTCTTATTCTTTGAATTTTCGGCTATGATCGTGGCAGCCTTAAAGCATATGGGGCATACAAGCTTAAACTTTTTAATGAGTCTAGGAATTACAGCCCTTTTAAGAAATTTAATTACTGCGCATGGTGAACCAATGCAAATTTTAATTCATGCAGTAGCAATATTATTACTAATTATTGGAGTAGTAATTTTGAACAAACATATCAAATTATAGATTTAATTCATAGGCTAAACGACTAGGATCCTCTGGATCTTCATCAACCATAATAATCCCACGTTCAATAAAATTATTTTTTAAAGCTAAATGTTGCATAATTTGATTTTTACGTGATGTATCAATTCTAAAATTTTTAATTCCTTGATTTACCATAATTGAAATCAAATCTGAAAACATAAAATTAGCTAAGTGCATCCCGCGATACTTACTGCTAATAGCTAAACGATGAAAAGTAGCATAATCATCGTTAGTATTTTTCCACTCCCCATTTATTTTCTGATAAGTCGGCTCTATCCCAACAACACTTGCCGCATAGCCAGCCACCTTATCATCTACTATTAAAACCAAGGCACTTTTATTTTTGATATCAGTTAAAATTGTATCTTCGTTTGGATAGGTTCCTTGCCATTGACTACTTCCGCTTTGCTTTAGAAAATCTTTTGCTTCATTAATAATACCCATGATATTTGATAAATCGGCGTTAGTGGCATAGCGTGTATAAATTAAAGTCATAATCTCACTCATTTCATTTTTCTACTAGTATACCTAAAAGCAGGGCTTAGGCCCTGCTTTTTAGGTTATATTGAATGTTAATGTAAAAAAAGAGCCTGCCAAATAAAGTTTTCTAAAACTTTATTTGAAAGACTCTTAGTTAATACCCTGAGTGCTGAATGCCAGGATCGAACTGGCGACCTCTTCTTTACGAGGGAAGCGCTCTACCAACTGAGCTAATTCAGCATTAACACTAGAATTATAACAAAGATTTTCTTCCCCTGTAAAGCATCAGTAAAATTTTATAAATAAAAAAGTCGAAGTAACCCTACTTCGACTTTTAATTAAAAGCTAGCCGTATCTGGATCAGTAGCTAAGCCACTAACTCCATGTAAACTATCTAATTTGCTCATCTGCTCATCATTTAATTCAAAATCAAATACATCAATATTGGCTGCAATGTATTTATCGTGAACTGATTTAGGTAAAGGTAAAAATCCGTGTTCTAGCGACCAACGAATTAAAACCTGAGCTGGTGATTTTCCAACTTCATTAGCTATTTCGTTAACAACTTCATTTCCTAACAAACCACCCGTGCCTAATGGACTATATGCTTCACTTAATAATCCTAACTCTTTATTTACTTTCACTACATCTGATTGTAAATCACTTGGATTAAGCATAATTTGGTTAACGGCTGGTTTTATTTCTGCAGTTTTAAACAATTCCTCTAGGTGATGCTTTCTAAAATTAGAAACTCCAATAGCTCTAATCTTACCCGCCTTAACCGCTTCTTCCATAGCTCTCCAGCTTTCCGCATTTGCTTCAGCCCAGTGATCTCGAAGAGCCAATGGATTAGGCCAGTGAATTAAATATAAATCTAAATAATCTGTCCCTAAATTTTGCAAACTTTTATCAATTGCAGCTTTTGCTTCCTTATAACCGTGATCTGAATTCCAAAGTTTAGTAGTAATAAATAAGTCATGGCGGTTAATGCCACTATTCTTAATTCCTTCTCCTACACTTTCTTCATTTCCATAAGCTGCAGCAGTATCAATATGTCTGTAGCCGCTATTCAATGCTGCTTCAACTACGTGTTTTGCCACATCCCCGTCTGGAGTTTGCCAAGTACCAAAACCAATAATAGGAATTTTGACACCATTATTCAATGTGTATGTATCTTCAACTGAATTAAATTTCATATTTTTCCTCTTTTCTTTAATTACTTACATTATAAAAGTAATTTATGCTTTTTTTATGAAATTTAGCTTTTCACAATGAATTTATTTAAATAAGTCATTAAAAGCTTCAGACATGGTCGGATGCGTATAAATCTGATCTCTTAGAACCGTATAGGATAAATGGGCCTTCATCGCTAAAGAAATCATGTTAATCAATTCATATGACTCAATTCCATAAAGTGTAGCCCCTAGAATTTTTTCGGTTTCTGGGTCAACGAGTGCCTTAAATAAACCTCTATTGTCTTTTGCAACTTTTGCTTTAGGAATTGCTGTAACGGGCAACTTAAATAACTTGTATTCTTTTTCTAATTTATTTGCTTGCTTCTCATTTAAACCAACTTGAGACAAAGCGGGTGAAATAAATACACTATAAGGAATTACCTTTCGGTCACTAACCATGCGAGCACCCGTACCAAACAGTTGATCTTTAATAATTCTAAAATCATCTAAAGAAATATAGGTAAATTGAAGACCTCCTTTAACATCCCCAATTGCCCATACATTATCCACAGTAGTTCTTAGAAAATCATCTACTTTTATAGCGCCACGATCAGTCGTTTCAATTGCAGTATTTTCTAAACCTAAGTTTTCAGTATTTGGCTTACGACCAGTTGCTACCAAAATTCGGTCTGCATTAATCGTCTTTGTTTTTCCATTTATTTGATAAGTAGCTTTTGCATCAGTTTTTTCATCAGTAATCTTTTCAATATCAGCGCCAAATTCAAACTTAATACCAGCGTCTTCCATATCTTTTCTTACCGCATTACTAATATCCTCATCTTCACGGACTAAAAATTCCTTATTATGATCAAGCACTGTAACTTTACTACCATATTTTGCAAACATACTAGCAAATTCCAACCCAATATATCCCGCTCCAATAATTGTTAAATTCTTTGGTATCTTCTTTTCATCCATAGCTTGAGTTGAATCAAGGATATACTTGCTTTCTTTTAAGCCAGGGATTGGTAACATCACTGGAACTGCACCAGTATTAATGAAAATACGGTCTCCTTTATACTAAGCTTTTTTACCATTCGGAAGTTCTACTTCAATTTCATGATCAGCAATAAAATGAGCTTTTCCGTCTAATACAGTTACAGTCTTTTCATCTGCAAGCATATGATAGTTTTTCTCCCGCAATTGTGCAGTCATTTCATTTTTACCATTTACTGCATCCACATAAGAGACACCATTTGCAGCTTCAATAATTAATCTTTTTGAAGGTAGGCAGGCAATATTAATGCAAGTACCTCCATACATCTTATTAGATTTTTAAATTACTATTACTTCTTTTCCCTTTTGTGCTAGAAACTTAGCTAAGGTTTTCCCACCTTTTCCAAAGCCGATAATTATGTTTTTAATTGTTTCTATATTATTTTCATCTTACTTTTTATAAGTTTGTTCTTTTAACTATTATTTTATACATATAATATTAATTTGCATCTTTTATGCTTATAATTTTTATATAAAATCATTTTATTTATAGGTAAAAAAATGGGAATTGTAGAACAACATATAAAAATGGCAAAAAAGCATAATAAAATAATAGGGAAAAAATATAAGACTGAAATAAAGCATAGTGCTATACAAAGTAAAATATTTACCAATGCCTCAGAAGTGAAATATACAGGAAATAATTACCCTATTTTAAGTTTTAAAAATATAGATTCAGCACATGCAGGAATATCTCTAAAAGAAAAAGATTCTAATCTAAAAGTAGCTATTCTTAATTTTGCAAATTACACCATCCCAGGAGGAGGCTACTTACACGGAGCACTAGCTCAAGAAGAAGTTTTATGTCATCAATCAGATCTTTATCAAGTTCTAACCAAATTTTCTCAATACTATAGCTGGAATCAAATGAATCTCAATCAAAACTTATATGAACATCGTGCTCTTTATACTCCTAATATCGTATTTACAAATTTAGACGGAAGTTTTGTTAATACACTAGACGTTATCACTTGTGCCGCTCCTTGTTATACTATCGCCAAACATACTAATATTTCTTATGAAAAAGCTTGTATAGTACTAAAGAAAAGAATGGAATTTGTAAAAAACATCGCTGAATATGAAAGAGTAGATAAATTAATTTTAGGGGCTTGGGGAGCTGGCGCATTTGGTTTTCGTGGAATTGAGGTTGCTAAAATGTGGCATGATGTATGGCGCACTCCTTCACCGATTAAAGAAATACAATTTGCAGTAATAGATCATTTAGGATTTCAAAATGCACAAATTTTTAAATCAGAATTTTCAAAATAATCTAGTATGATAAAATTAACTTGATTCGGTTATTATTTATTTAAAAAGGAGTAACACGTTAATGCGAGTATTAGTTATCGGCGGAGCTGGTTACATTGGCTCTCACGCTGTTAGAAAATTAATTGAAGAAGGAAACGATGTTGTTGTCCTTGATTCTCTCTACACTGGTCACAGAAAGGCCGTAGACAAGAGAGCTAAATTCTATCAAGGTGACATTGAAGATACTAATTTAGTAAGCAAAATCTTACGTGATGAAAATATTGACGCAGTAATGCACTTTGCTGCTTACTCATTAGTTGGTGAATCAGTTAAGAAACCTTTGAAATACTATGATAATAATGTTTCTGGGATGATTTCACTACTTCAAGCTATGGAAGATGCTAAAGTTAAATATTTAGTCTTCTCTTCTAGTGCTGCTACTTACGGTATTCCTGAAAAATTACCAATTACTGAAGACACTCCATTAAATCCAATTAACCCATATGGTGAAACTAAGATGATGATGGAAAAAATTATGCACTGGGCTGACAAGGCTAATGGCATTAAGTCAATCGCCCTTCGTTACTTCAATGTAGCTGGTGCTTCAAGTGATGGTTCAATCGGTGAAGATCACGGACCTGAAACTCACTTGATTCCTAACATTTTAAAGAGTGCTATTGCGGGCGACGGTAACTTCACTATTTTTGGGGATGACTATAACACTAAAGATGGTACTAACGTCCGTGACTATGTTCAAGTTGAAGACCTAATTGATGCTCATATCTTAGCTCTTAAGCATGTGATGGACACTAATAAATCTGATGTCTTTAACTTAGGTACTGCACAAGGATACTCTAACTTAGAAATTCTTGAAGCTGCTAAGAAAGTTACTGGTATCGACATTCCTTACACTATTGGTGCAAGAAGAGGCGGAGACCCTGACTCCTTAGTTGCTGATTCAAGCAAAGCTCGTAAAGTTTTAGGCTGGAAGCCAAAACACGAAGATGTTGATGACGTAATTGCTACTGCTTGGAACTGGCACAAGAGTCACCCAAAGGGTTACGAAGATAAATAAATAAAAAAAATCCATTCAGTCGTGAGGATTGAATGGATTTTTTTATTGCAATTGATTAACGCATTTTCTCATTTCTTCAATATCTAAAATACTATGAGCAAATTCTTTTCTCACTAATTCATCGGGTAAATATTCATCATATTTATCAAATACCGGTACTTCATTTGGATACACTAGCTCTAATGGGTCAAAATCCTTATTGGCTTCTTCTACTAAAATTTCTAAAAATTCTTCCTTACTTACATCCATTGCAAATTGCATAAAATATGGACGACTAGAATTAAAGCCGCGCAAGCCAATTCGTTTAGCACACTTAATTTTGATCAATCTTTCTAAAGCTAAGAATGCATATGTTCCTGTCCACGGAAAGAGACACCACATTTTTCCACCTAAGTTAATCAAGTTACTTTCTAGCATACCCGAAGTTTTAGCAGTATCACGCACTTCTTTAAGACGTGCAATAGCATGTTTCATTAGATAGGGGTATTGCTTTTGCTCGGTTAAAATTTTATTCATTCTTTGTAAAATCTCAGGCTGAATATCGCCTGCAACATCCCCAAAATATGCCGGAATACGTCCTTTAACAGGATGGCAATAGACTTGATGTCGCTTACGATCTACATCCTCTACTACCCAAACACGACCCGCTATCGCTATTTTATCCCCAACCGGCGGTGGTTTAACAATAGTTCCCAGCTCTTCTGATTCTGACTTAACAGAATATTCTTCATTTTCTTGAAAAACAGCATAAAACTTAAAATTATTAACTATGCGTTCACCACTTAGACCTACAATTAAACCACCATTTTCAGTTTGCTGAATATGATCTTCTTTAATTAGATGTCTAAGTAATACTCGATAATCATCTTGACTAACATTCCGAAAATAATGCAGTGTCAATACTCGCGAAGCTAGCTCTGCAGGCGTCATTTCACCATTGGAAGCTAAAGTAGACATAGTCTGATGGTAGAGCAAACTATACGGTAAGCGATTGGGTTCAGGAGGTTCTACCCATCTTTCTTCTAAATAGAGTTGAATTAAAGCAATCCCTTGTAATAAAGACCAAGGAATAATCTCAGGAAGCATAGCACGGGATTCAGGATGCGATTCGCGCATTACAAACCACATTTCAGAAGGATTGCCTCTACGTCCTGTCCTTCCCATCCTTTGTAAAAAGCCAGATACAGTAAATGGCGCATCAATCTGAAAAGCACGCTCTAATTTTCCAATATCGATGCCTAATTCAAGTGTGGCAGTAGCACAAGTAGTCATCAAAGAATCTTCATCTTTCATTTCTGCTTCAGCTGTTTGCCGATAAGCAGCCGATAGATTACCATGATGAATTAAAAAACGGTCTGGTTCATGTTTTACTTCACAGTATTGTCTTAATATCTGACAAACTGCTTCACATTCTTCACGGCTATTAGTAAAGACTAAACATTTTTTGCCGCGTGTATGTTCAAAAATATAAGCCATTGATGGATCAGCTGTGTTTGGAGCTTGATCACTTTTCTCATCTAAAACTGGTTGAGCAGGATCAAAATCATTACTATCAGCCTGTGGGCCATTATCGTAAAAGTGTTCCATTGATAGCCGCCAAACTTGTCCCCTTACTTCTACTTTAGGAACAGTAGTTTTACGTTTAGAACCAGCCCCTAAAAATTCAGCCGCAGATTTTGTATCACCAATTGTTGCAGAAAGTCCAATACGACGAGGATCAACACCGGCTATTTTAGATAATCTCTCGATTAAACAAAAGGTTTGGCCTCCACGGTCAGATCTTAAAAAAGAATGCAATTCATCAATTACTATATATCTCAGATCATGAAACAAATTGGGGATATCCATGTGTTTATTAATCATCAATGACTCTAAAGATTCCGGTGTAATTTGTAAAATACCAGAGGGATGTTTAAATAATTTTCTCTTTTGTGTCTGGGTCACTTCGCCATGCCAACGCCATACAGGAATATCAACATCCTGACAAAGTTCGTTTAAACGTTCATATTGATCATTAATTAAGGCTTTTAGCGGAGAAATATATAATACACCCACTGATTGAGGAGGATTTTCATAGAGATCAGTTAAAATTGGAAAAAATGCAGCTTCCGTCTTACCAGAAGCAGTCGACGCAGCTAGCAAGACATTATCTCGACTATTAAAAATAGTTTCTGCTGCTCCAACTTGAATTGAACGGAGATTTTTCCATCCATGTTCATAAATATAATCTTGAATAAAGGGAGCAAAACGTGTAAAAATATCCATTTTTCACTTAAATTCTAAACTCAGCAAAATCATCAGACTTTTCATTAGAAACTGCCTCTGATTCGGCATAAGAAAACTTACCCGAATTAAGTAGTTTTTCAATGTCAGTCTCTGGATTTTGCCAAACAATGTCTAATAATTCAATAAAATCACGAATAATTTCACGTGGCGTAATATTTGTTGATGCTCCTACACGTGAATATTCAATTTTTATGAACTTTTGTAAATCATCCTCTGTAATTGTTTTTTCATATCCATACAGATTAGCATGCATATCTGCAAGTTTTTCAGTTAAAACAAGCATTTCTTCTGGAGTAAGAGGATCAAGCTTAATAACAGGTGCATACATATCTCGATTGCCGGCTTCAGAAAATTTTCCACTAGCAAGACGTGATCGCAATGCTTCATATGAATATACTCCGCGTCTCTTATCTTCAATTGCCTGCGGGGTTCCACCCATAATAATTCCAAGATACTTCGACTTTCCTTGTAAGGCATCGTTGTACATTGTTAATATTTTTTCATAGTTATATTGGCGGCTAATACTATTCGGGATTTTATAAATATTGACCAATTCATCAATCATAATCATCAAGCCCGCATATCCAGCTTGTCTAAAAAACGATGCGAATAATTTTAAGTACTCATACCAATCGTCATCAGATATTACAATATCGACTCCTAATTCTTTTTTAGCCTGTGTTTTATTGGCATATTCACCTCTAAACCACTTAACAACTTTGGCTTTTGTTTTCTCATCATCATTGATATAGGCTTGATAATACATTTCAAGTAACTTTGCAAAATCAAACCCGTGCACTAATTCAGAAAGATTAGAAATTACTGCATAAATTTTCTTATTGACTGCGTCTTCAAAGGCAGGAGTATCATCATTTAATCCTGTATCTGATTTAACTTGCATTTGAACCGAATTAATCCAGCGATCCAAAATCAAGGTTAGTGCTCCACCTTCAGGCCTAGTTTTGGTAGAAAGATTTTGAATTAGTTCTCGATAAGTGGCCAATCCTTGCCCTTTTCCACCCTGCAGCCGTCTTTCCGGCGATAAATCAGCATCAATCACAACAAAGTTTTTATCCATTACATAATTTCTAATAGTTTGAAGTAAAAAACTCTTTCCCGAGCCATACCGACCCACTATAAATCTAAAAGAAGCTCCTCCATCTTTGATTAGCTCTACATCATGTAATAAAGCTTCAACTTCGGCTTTTCTTCCAACAGTAATGTATGGTAATCCGATTCTAGGTACTACTCCTCCTTTTAAAGAATTCAAAATAGTTTGAGCTATTCTTTTAGGCACTTTTCTATTTTTATTAATAGCCATACTTTAGTTTGTTCCTTTCAAAAACATATCTTCTAGATCTTCTTGGTAATCTTCAACTACTGTAGGTATATCATTTATAAACTCAATGACATTATCACCAAATTCATCAAAAAGTTTTTCATTTATGTTATCAATTATAACGGCAGCCATTAAATGTTGTCCTTTAAGATATTTGTTTAGATCTTTTCCTTTTAAAAGCAAAGTTATGGTGGTCGTCTCTTCTGAGCTTAACCCGTAGTTTTCTTGCTCATCATCTACAACAGCTTCTTCAATTTGCTTATTTTCTTCTTGCTCAGCTTGAAGCTCTTCTTCAGTTAATAAACTGTCTCGAGTCCCTGCTGCATCAGCTCGAATTGTAGATAACTGGGCCAGGTTAAATTCAATTTTAGGTTGTTTTGATTTTTGTTTCTCTATTTGATATTCCTTAATTCCATCCCTAATAGCCCTAAGATAATGCTTTTCTATTTTTCGAGGTTTTAAATTTCGTCCCAAATTAAAACGTAATCTTATTTCTCGATCTACTTCATGCAAAAAATTACCCATAATACTTTTTTGACCGGTCAATCCCCAGTAAGACTCACAATACCATGTATTTTTTTCTTCATCATAAAAATATTTTCTAATTTGATCGATTTCATAACTAGTTGTCTTTGGCTCTAGCTGATGATTAAATACAGCAGCTGAAAATAGTTGAACTGTCATCTGATTCTTATAAGCAATATAACTATTAAAAAAATCAAATCCATCATTCCGTAAATCTAAAATTTTGCGCCAAATTAGGACTAAAAGATGTTCAAATTTTTCTATATTCTTTTTATACAAGGGACAATTGCCAATCTTATAATTAGATAACTTCATTAAGCTTCCTGCAACTTCGTGCCTAGAAAATTGATCTGGTGATAACAACCGTTCATACTTTTTATCATTATCTTTTTCTTTAACAAAAAACGTATCATTTGCTTTATTTATATTGTAAAAAACAATATAATCACGAATCCATCTTTCAAGATAAGCTCCTATTTCCGGTGAAAATTTTTGCGCATAATTTTTATTAAAAGTAATTAACTTATCTAATCCTTCTTCTGGATCCTTAATTCCAATTCCATTTAGTAATTCATACAAATAAATGTAAGCATATGAATCTGAAATTTTTTCATAGATATTTTGTCTAATTTTCGTACGCCAAGTGAAATACGTCCTTGCTTGTCCCACTGTTAAGTCATGGTAAGTTGGATAATATCGTAGGAAAGTTTGTTTTCCTTCATAGTGATCCTCGTATAAAGCCATTAATTTACCCTGTAAATAAAAATTTTGTTCTCTACGAACAGATCCTGGTAAAGAATATTGATAGTACTCAATCATCTTTTTTATTTCTTTAGGAACAAACTGGGTATCTTCAAAATTTAAATTAATTTTTTCTTCTGTAGATTTTTCTTCTTTTCGAAGTATATTAGATGACCTTTTCCAATTTTTAAAGTTTAATTTTTGCTCATGATAGACACTTTCCTCATCATTTTGAATAGTATCAGGAATATAAATTAATTTTTCAGGATTAGGTCGTTTATTGGACATGAGAGCGATTTTAAAAGCATATTCCAATGCTTTTTTTATTTTTTGATTACTTAACCCTAAGCTAACTTCAACCCACTTAGCTTCTTTTATTAAGGATGAAGTTGAAAAGCCGGGTAAGTCTTTAATTGTTGCTGCAAAATCTCCACAATTAATGTTTAAACTTTTATTTTTAGGATCTAAATTTAAAAGAGCAAACCAATTTTTAGTAATCGGTGAACTAAAAGTTACCAAATTAGGATTGTCATTAACTTCACTAATACTATTTTTTCCAAAATGTCTTATAGCATAACTTAATAATTCATCGGTATTCATGGGTCTAGCTCCTTTCGAACATATATTCTACTATATTTTTATTTGTCTAGCCATGAAGGTGCAATAAAAAAGCACTGAAACCATAATGATCTCAGCGCTATTAAATAGCCTCACTATTTTACTTGATTAATAACATTAATTGCATTTAAGCTACGAGGATAGCCAATAAAGGGAACATTAGCTAAAACAATCTTCGTTAAGAATTGTTGATCATTTCCTAGACCTACATTAGCCTTGGCGTGGGCCAACAATTGTGGTTCACACCCTCCTTGAGCAGCCAAATAACAGAAAGTTATCATTTCTCTCTCTTTATCGTCTAAGCCTTTTCTGGTGTAATAATCCCCAAAACAATTATCTACTAACCACTTATTGATAATACCCTTTTTAGCAAAATCTTTCATTTGTAGTCCAAATAATCTAATTTGAGTTTCTTCACCTTTTTCAAGACGATTTTTCATAGTAGTGGTAGCTTGACTAGGTAATGGCAATTTAACACCACGATCGAGCAAAACTTGATTTGTTGCTTCAAAAAATGGCATTACACGTCCTAATCCTAAATAATCAACCGCTTGATAAACTACTTCTTTTGCTTCAACTGGGCTTACTCCATTATCTAGAGCAACCGGAAGCATTAAGCTATATTCTTCTAAACCTTGCATCCCTAACAAATAAGCTAAGTTAGATAATAATTTTGTTTTATTTGGTAGGTCTACGTCATCTTGGACTTCCTCAAAAGCAAAATGACCAATTCTTTCCCAAGCTTCAGGATCATTTACTTTTAAAATTTTTTCATGGATATTTTTTGCATCTTCTCTAAGCATTATTTCACTCTTCTTTCTTATAACTTATTATAAAAGCTAAAAATTCTATTTAAAACTACTTTATATGCATGTAGAAATATACTATTAAAACATAGATTCATAAATAACATTATCGTAACTTGCGTTATTAATATTCAAAGCATAGCCATATATATTTATGAAAGTATTAGTTATTTCAGACCTATACGCTTATTTTATAAAATAACATTTTTAATATATAACTATTAGATTCTATAGTAAAGATGATTAAGTTAATAGAATGATTTTAGGAGGTATATTGTTATGACAGATTATGCAAAAAGAGAAATGAAAGCATTAGACAGAATTGCTAAGAAGATTTCAGATGCAGAAGGTCACTTAACAAAGATTGAAGATAGTATTGATGATAAGAAACATCGCACCGCTCAACATGAAACAATTAAGGATATTAAGTCAATTCTTAAGCACGCAAGAAAAGTCGACAAAGACGAAGACAAGATCGAAGAATTCAAAGGCGAAGGTCCTAAGGATTCAACGGAAAACCACTACGTCTATGAAGAAGAAGAACCTTTTATCAACGATTTGAAGAAGGACTTCGCAGAATTAGATGACAAACTTGCTAAGTTAAATGACTTCAGCGGTGGAGATATTGATGCTTTCAGAACTGAACACCACTATCTTGAAAAGGCTCAAGACATCTTGAAGAAAGCCGGCAAATTAAATTAGTCTAATTTATAGTAATAGTTTTATAGTTTAATTTACATACATACAGAAAAAGAATGATATATTCCTTACCCTCTTTGGTAAAGAATTATCATTCTTTTTGTTTTTGATCAAAATAAAAAAGGGAAAGCAATATATTGCTTCCCCTTTTACGTGCGAATTCATATTAATATTTTAAGAGAGATACGAAAAAATTAAGCTTTAATACCCTTTCCAGTGTATGTTTCTTTCATTAGATTCTTAATTTCACTAATCAATAACGCAGAAGGATTTGTTACAACGTTTTGGTCGCCATAGGCTTCAACAGCCATGTTTTCTACCTTATTATTAAAATCAGCTTCACTAATTCCATTAGCTTTAAGGCTTAACTTCATCCCAACAGCATGTCCTAATTCAACAACTTTCTTGATTAAAGCATCAATTAGTTCTTGGTCGCTATTTCCTTTTAATCCCAGACTACGTGCAATTTCTGCATAATCTTTATCAGCTCTAAAAGTTGAATAATGTGGGCGCATAGCAAGTTTTCTAGGCTTTTTAGAATTGAATCTAATCACATATGGCATTGCAATAGCATCACTTAAGCCACTTGGAATACCAAACTCAGATGATTCTGTATGAGCAATTGCATGTCCTACACCTAAGAATGCATTTGCATATGCCATACCAGCTAAAGTAGCTGCATTATGCATTCTACTTCTAGCATTTTGATCACCATTATATGATTTTTCTAAGTTTTCAAAAATCAACTTAATAGCTTCCATCGACCAGCCACGAGTAAAATCAGTAGCCATAGTCGAAACATAACTTTCTACTGCATGAGCTAATGCTTCAAAACCAGAGCGAGCAATCAATTCCTTTGGCATAGTTTCTACAAATTGATCGTCAACAATGGCAACATCAGGATTTAAAGAATAATCACAAAGAGTGTGTTTAATTCCGGTCTTTGCATCTTTAATAATTGAAAATGGTGATACTTCTGAACCAGTTCCTGAAGTAGTTGGAATACATACTAATTGGATAGCATTATATTTTGGAAATCTTACCGTTCTTTTTCTAATATCTAAAAATTTTGAATAAGCATCTTCAAAACTCATATCTGGATTTTCATAGAATAATCGCATTACCTTAGCAGCATCCATTACAGATCCACCACCAATAGCAATCACGACATCCGGCTTAAAGATATTCATCCGGTGAACACCGTCAGCAATTATATCAGTATCAGGATCCTTAGTTACTGCTTGAAAGACTTCATAGCTCTTTTTACCACGACGTTGACTAATGATATCAGTAATTTTATTAATGTATTTGCTTGCTACACCTTCATCAGTCACGATGAAAAATCTTTCAACATCAGGCATATGCTTTAAATAATTTGCTGCATTATGTTCAAAATATGTCTTCTTTGGAACCTTGATCCATTGCATATTATCACGACGTTTTGCAACTGTCTTAATGTTAAGCAAGTCTCTAGCACCAATATTATGTGAAAAAGTATTAGCACCATATGAACCGGTCCCCAAAGTAAGGGAAGGAAGCATATTGTTGTACAAGTCACCAACGCCACCAACTGAAGCTGGAGAGTTAACCAAAATACGGCATGCATCCATTTTCATTGAAAACTCATCAATTACTTTTTCATCTTGAGAATGAACCCCCGCAGTATGACCACGCCCACCATAATTTAGAAGGTCGGTACAAATCTTATAGGCATCTTCATGACCGTTAGCTTTATACATGGTAAATACAGGAGAAAGCTTTTCAGCAGATAAAGGATACTTTTTACCCACACCTTTGTATTCTGCAATAATTACCTTAGTATCTTCTGGTACATCTACTCCACATAATTTTGCAATTTGATAAGCCGAACGACCAGCAACTGGACCAGCAACAGTTCCTCTCTTAGGATCAATGAATTTTTCTTCAAACTTCTTAATTTCATCTGGTTTTAAGAAATAACAATTCCAAGACTTAAACTCATCTTTTACTTCGTTATAGATATCCTCATCAACTACTACAGAATTTTCGGAGGAACAAATCATACCATTATCAAAAGTCTTAGAGAGGACAATATCATAGACGGATTCTGGAATATTGGCGGTCTTTTCAATATATGAAGGACCATTACCTGGACCAACACCGATTGCAGGTTTACCAGATGAATAAGCTGCCTTAACCATTCCAGGACCACCAGTAGCTAAAATAGTTTGAACATTTGGATGATTCATTAAAGTACTAGTTGCTTCAAGACTTGGATATTCGATCCATTGAATAGCATCTTTAGGAGCACCAGCTTTAATTGCTGCTTCTCGAATAATTTCACCAGTTTTTACACAACTCTTTTGTGCTTGTGGGTGGAAACCAAAAATAATAGCATTTCTAGTTTTTAAAGCAAGCATAGCTTTAAAGATTACAGTTGAAGTTGGGTTAGTAACGGGAGTTACTCCAGCAATTACGCCTTTAGGTTCTGCAATTTTAACTAATTGTTTTTCTTTATCTTCTTCAATAACGCCAACAGTTTTTTCATGACGAAGACTATTCCAAATATTTTCACTGGCAAACATATTTTTAATAGTCTTATCTTCTACTACTCCACGACCAGTTTCTTCAACAGCCATTTTTGCAAGTAAATAACTATTCTGTTCCCCAGCACTTGCAATAGCTTCACAAATTTTATCAACTTTTTCTTGATCAAAATTGGCCATCTCATCTAAAGCAACATGAGCTTTTTCTACATAGCCATCAATCATTTTATTTACATCAATTGCTTTTTCTTCTTTTGTCGCCTTTTTATCTTGCACCATTTAATTGGGCCTCCTACTCGGAAATCTAGGCATTTTTTTGAACAATGACAGTATAGTCCTTATATCCAACACTTGTAAATGACTTTGTGCATCTTTTTACAAATTCACAATATGATAAAAAGTAAGAAATAACTGTTTTCAATAATGTTATCGGTTACATTTTGTATAATATTGAAAAATTTTTCACAAAAGTATCAAGTAATTTTTTTATTCATAATCTTATAAAAAATCTTAAAAACTATACGTTTTATCAGTTATCATAGATTTTTATGTTAAAATTTTAATAAACTATGAAAGGAGTTTTATATTTTAATGTCAAAAAATATCTCGGAATCATCTGAGGTTAAAACTATGAAACGGAGTTTGACAAACGCCCATATTCAACTAATTGCATTAGGGGGAACAATTGGAACAGGACTATTTCTAGGAGTTGGAAATAGTATTGAACTAGCTGGTCCTGCAGTAATTTTTATCTATTGCCTAGTTGGATTCTTTCTTTTTCTGTTAATGAGAGCACTCGGAGAACTGATACTTTCAGATATTAAGAAAAATACCTATATTGATTTTATTTCAGAATACTTAGGAAAAAGTATTGGAACAACAACAGGATATTTATATTGGTTCAGTTGGTTGACTCTCGCTATGGCAGAAATTACTGCTCTAGGAATTTATTTTCAATATTGGTGGCCCAACCTGCAAAGTTGGATTCCCGGATTAATTACTTTATTAGTACTATTAGGTATTAATCTAATTTCAGCACGGGTATTTGGAAACTTAGAATTCAGTTTTGCAATTATTAAAATTGTAACAATTATTGCATTTGTTATTCTTGTCTTCTACCTATTAATTACAAATTCTTCAACAAAGTATGGGCATGTTAGCTGGAATAACATGATGATTGATGGCAGTATTTTCGCCAAAGGCCCTAAAGGCTTTTTATTAGGTTTTCAAATGGTAATCTTTAGTTTCATCGGCGTTGAGTTAATTGGTTTAACTGCTGCTGAAGCAAAAGAACCAAAGAAAACTATTACACGTGCTATTGACCAACTGCCTGTTCGAATTATTTTATTTTATGTGCTTGCAATTCTAAGTATCTTATTAGCAATTCCTTGGACAAAGGTTTCAACTTCAAGTTCACCATTCGTCCAAGCATTAGGTGCAACAGGAATAAAAAATGCAGGTTCAATAATTAACTTTGTTGTTATAAGTGCAGCCATTTCATCAACTAATAGCTTTATCTATAGTGCGGGCCGTTTATTATTTTCAATAAATTACAATGGTAAAAACAAAATCAGTAAGCATTTAGGTAAGTTGGATCATCGACAATTACCTAAAAATGCTTTAGTATTCTCAACAGTTTTAATTGCATTAGCACCTCTTTTAAATCTCTTTTTAAAGGATGCTTTTACCTTTATTTCTTCCACTGCAACGAGTATGTTTTTATTAATTTGGTCAATTATGATCGTGACTCATATGACTTACCGTAAAAAGACACCAAAGAATGAACTTCCAACATTTAGAATGCCGTTATATCCAATATCAGATATAGCAGTACTAATATTTTTTATGGCAATGACTATTGTGTTACTAATATTTCCAAATTATCGAATTCCAATGATAAGTGCAGGAATAATTTTTACAGTTTTAGTATGTCTAACTCACTTTATACAGAAAAAAAGTAATTAATATTAAATCCTCTAGTTAAGAAAACTAGAGGATTTTTTCATGAAAAATAATAACTATACAAAAAAAGGAAGAACAAAGATAATCCTTCATTCTTCCTTTAACTCATTACTTTACTCCGGCTGTCAGACTCGAACTGACGACAACCTGATTAACAGTCAGGTGCTCTACCAACTGAGCTAAGCCGGAATATTAAAAAAGAGCACGGCGACTGCCTACCCTCGCAGGCAGTTTCCCACCAACTACTCTCGGCGTT